>BBFD01000456.1 GCA_001313065.1 Silvimonas sp. JCM 19000 | reverse complement strand
CGCAGGCGTGATATCGAGCGCGCGCGCGGCCGCCGAGATGCTGCCGCTGTCGGCGGTGCGCACCAACACTTCAAGATCAAGAATGGAGCTCATCGGATCATTCCGGAATCAATGCGCACGGATGGTAGCGCATCGAGTCTGACTCGGCTTGCCCGGCATGACTGATTCCGTTGCATAGGGTGGGTCGAGACCCACCCATCAAAGCCGGTGATTCGGAATGCGATGGCTCAATCCAGTCACGGCCGACGATATGACCCGCGAGTTTCTCGTCCTTGGCGACGGCTTTGCGTGGTGGGTCTCGACCCACCCTATGCCCGGAGCTTTTGATAGGCCGTTAAGAATTGGCGCATTTCTTGCGTGGCGGGGCGGTCGCGCGGGTCTTTGCGTTGTAGCGCGGCGGCGATGCCGCTTTCGATCAGCGCGATTTGCGCATCGAGCAGGGCGTGCACGCGCTCGCGCCAGATCGCATCGTGCAAGGCCAGATGCGCCAGCAAGGGCACCAGTGGCAGCGATAGATACCCGTCCTGCAGATTGCGCCCTGAACGTGCCAGCTCCGGCCGCAGTATTGCATGCAGCGCGTCGCCCCACAGCGTGCGGTCCCGCGCCAGATCAGCGCGTCGTTGTTGCAGCGCGCCCAGATATTCCGGTTCTACCACCTGCAGCTGGCGCAGCAATATCTGGCCCGCGCCAGCCACGTTTGGCTGCAAGCAATCCGCCCCGATAAAGGCCGCGCTTTCGGCGCGTTGTGGCAACAAGAGGGCTTGTTCGGCGTCCGGTAACAACGCATCCAACGGCACCACGCGCAGGTGGCTGGCTTATGCGCGCCGTGCACGCCACAGCGCTGATCGCTTTGCAGCGCCGGACAGGACGGCTGGCTAGCCCACTGATAGCCTTGCAGCAGCAACACCAGATCATCGGCCGCACCGCCGGGCAGCAATTGCGCGGCCAGTGCGCGTTGGCCGGCCGATGCATTGCGCGGCAAACGCCGCACGCTGATGCAGCCTATAAACGTGTGCCGGTGCTGCCACAGTTCATCCAGCGACAGCAGCGGTGGCGAGTTACAGCAGCGGCCGCAGGCGGTGCAATGCAGCGACCAGTCTGCGCTTACCATGCCGCCGCACCGAATCCTGATAGCGCGTCAGTACAAACGCGGCCACCGCCGGAGATTGATACGCGGCGCGCCATTGCGCTGTCCATGCGCCTGGCGTGACGGCAACCAGCACGCCCGCCCACGGTGACCGTGCATCTTCCATACCCAGGCCATCGCGCGCCGGATACAGCTGGTGTTGCATGGCAAAGTCGCCCGGCAACGCCACCAGCGCCAGATCGGGCAGGGCGGCCAGCAAGCGGGGCTCACTCAGCGCCAGCAGCCGGTAGCCGCGCGGGTTGCTGCTCACGTCGGCAATTCGTGCATGGATGCCAGCGTTATCGCGCAACTGGATCAGGCCGTAGTTCTGCAACAAGATCAAGGCGCGGCTTTGCGCGGCCGGTTCTGCCGGAATGCCGATCCGCGCGCCGTTACGCAAGGCGCGCAGATTGGGGAGTTGGCGTGAATACAAACCCATGGGCAAGGTAATGCTGGTGCCGACTTCCTTGAGCGCGCCTTGCTGCCAGCGCGCCAGGGTTTGCGCATCGGGCAGGCTGGCGCCATCGACCGCGCCGAGCGCCACTGCGGCGTGCAGTTTTTCGAGATCGGCATAGGGCTGGATTTGCAAGGTCAGCCCGCGCGCTGCCGCCACCTGCGCCGCCTGCTGCATCACCTCAGCGTCGATGCCGTCCACTACGCCGATCCGTACTGTTTGCGCTTGCGCCAGGCCCGCCAGCAGTGCCAGCGCGCCTGCGCTCAATTGCACAAATGTCTTTATCACTTCAGCCTCGCAAAATGGTACGGAAGCCGATATGCGACGCGGGCAAATCCGCTTCTTGCGCCTCGCGTGACGAAGCACGGTAGCGCACGCAGTAATCGGGCGAGCACAAGAATGAGCCGCCTTTGATCACCATCGGCGTATCGGATTTACGCGTGGTGGCCTGGTTGGCCACGGCCGCGGTATCGCCATTGCTGTGATATTGATGCACGCCGCTATAGGCATCGCGCGTCCATTCCCAGGCATTGCCGATCATGTCGTACAGCTTGAAATCGCTGGCGGTGTAGCAGCCCACTGCGGCCAGACCGGCGTTGCCGTCTTCCGCGCTGTTGACTTGCGGAAACACGCCTTGCCAGTAATTGGCCGACGGTTTGCCGTTGGCGTAACGCGGCGCTACTTCCAGCTTTGCGCCATCGTGGCCCGCTTTACCGGCGTATTCCCATTCCGCTTCGGTGGGCAGATCGCGCCCCAGCCAGTGCGCATAGGCCAGTGCATCCGCTTGCGTGACCAGCGTTACGGGATGATTGTTTTGTGCGCTCTCCAGCTGGCTGTCCGGGCCGGTGGGATGACGCCAGTCCGCGCCTTTGACCCAGCTCCACCATGCATACGGCCGCGCATGCAGCTCGCTATCGGTCGGCACGTGGAAAACCACTGCGCCGCCCTGGCGTTCGGCATCCGTCACGTAATGCGTTTGGGCCACAAAGCTGGCGAATTGCGCATTGGTGACTTCGGTCTGATCAATCCAGAAGCCTGCAACATGGGTTTTGCCGTCGCCCGCCGGGCGTTCATCGGCATAACCCAGCGTGGTGCCAAAGGTAAAACTGCCCGCGGCCACGTGCACCATGCCGGCATTGTTCTGTTTGCCCCAGCCCGCAGGCAGCCCGGAAT
>BBFD01000455.1 GCA_001313065.1 Silvimonas sp. JCM 19000 | reverse complement strand
CATGAATGCCCGACGGCAAGGTTTCGGCGGCCACATCGGCGGTGCCCGGCTCGGGGCGCCAGTACACCGGCCACGCCGCAAGATCATGCTGCGCCAGCATCGCTGCCAGGTCTTTTAACTGGGAGGCCGGACTATGCGCCCGCAAGGCCGTCCAGGCCCCATCACCGCGCCAGACTGGTTCCAGTAAAAAAAATGGGGCAGAGAGGTCTTCCATAATTCCTGACGGGGGATCCTGTGGTCGCAGTATGCAAAGGGCATAAGTCGCCTACATTATCGAACGCTAATGAAGTCGACAAGCTCGGCTGGCGCTGTATTCCGTACGTTAGTGCATCGGATTACATTTTGCGGGTAAAACAAAACGGTCCAGCCGGACCGTTTTGCATGGATGAGACAAACGTCGGTTTATCTCAGGACGGACGGCCTGCCCAGGCAAGCCCTCCAGCCGTGGTCACCTGGCCAGTAAGCCGCTTAGTAACGATAGTGCGCCGGCTTGAACGGGCCGTTTTTTCGGCACGCTGATATACGCGGCTTGCTCATCGCTCAGTTCGGTCAGGTTAGCGCCGATCTTGGCCAGATGCAGCCGCGCAACCATCTCGTCCAGATGCTTGGGCAGCACATACACGCCCACCGGATATTGCTCGCGCTTGGTAAACAATTCGATTTGCGCCAGCACCTGGTTGGCAAACGAATTGGACATCACAAACGACGGGTGACCGGTGCCGCAACCCAGGTTAACCAGACGGCCTTCGGCCAGCAGGATGATGCGCTTGCCGTCCGGAAAGACGATATGGTCGACTTGCGGCTTGATGTTGTCCCACTCGTACTGACGCAGCGACGCCACTTCGATTTCGCTGTCAAAGTGACCGATATTGCAGACGATGGCATTGTTGCGCATGGCTTTCATGTGCTCATGCTTGATCACGCCGACGTTGCCGGTGGTGGTTACAAAGATATCGGCCTGGCCGGCGACGTCATCCATACGCACCACGCGGTAGCCTTCCATGGCGGCTTGCAAGGCGCAGATCGGTCAATTTCAGTGACCCACACGGTAGCGCCGAGGCCACGCAGCGATTGCGCGCAACCCTTGCCCACATCGCCATAACCCAGCACCACCGCCACTTTGCCCGCGATCATCACGTCGGTAGCGCGCTTGATGCCGTCTACCAGCGATTCGCGGCAGCCGTACAGGTTGTCGAACTTGGATTTGGTGACCGAATCGTTGACGTTGATGGCCGGGAAAGCCAGCTTGCCTTGCTCATGCATCTGGTACAAACGATGCACGCCCGTGGTGGTTTCTTCGGTGACGCCCTGGATTTGCGCCAGACGCGTGGAGTACCACTTCGGATCTTTGGCTACCTGCGCCTTGATCGCGGCGTACAGCACGGTTTCTTCTTCGTTGGTGGGGTTGGCCACCACGGACAGATCAGATTCGGCCCGCGCGCCAGATGCAGCAGCAGCGTGGCGTCGCCGCCGTCATCCAGAATCATGTTGGCGTATTCGCCATTGGGCCATTCAAAGATCTGGTGGGTGAAGGCCCAGTATTCTTCGAGCGATTCGCCCTTGAACGCGAACACCGGCGTACCCACGCCGTTGTGACCATTGGCCGCGATACCGGCGGCGGCGTGGTCTTGTGTCGAGAAGATATTGCACGACGCCCAACGCACTTCGGCGCCGAGCGCTTGCAGCGTCTCGATCAGCACGGCGGTCTGGATGGTCATGTGCAGCGAACCGGCAATGCGCGCGCCTTTCAGCGGCTGGCGGCCAGCGGCTTCATCACGCACGGCCATCAGGCCAGGCATTTCGGTTTCTGCGATACGGATTTCCTTGCGGCCCCAGTCGGCCAGCGACAGGTCGGCAACTTTGAAATCGGAGAATTTGCTATCAGCCACAGCGTTCATCTGAACGTCCTTTACGATGTGGCCGGTCTGGGCAGGGATGGCGGTACGCACACCTGAAGCCCGTGTCCGGCACGGTTTGATCAGGTGAGCGCCGTTGAGAATTCCGGGCCTGGGGCATGGCTGGATCACAACCACAACTTGCAGCGCTCCCCGGAAGTGGCGGGATTATAGCCAAAACCATGACATTGGTCTGTAGGCCGTGGCTGGGCGGGCGGCTTGATCCGCATCAATCGCTGCGACGTTAGCGCTCGGGTTGAGGCACTGCGGCGGTCTACGCTGGCGCTTTTGCCGGAGGGAGCAATGTCGCGTTATTTACGCTTGCGACGCGGTGGCGCTGTTTCGTTTTTTACGGTCAATCTGGAAGACCCGTCTCTGGACTTGCTGACCCGCCATGCGCGCGGGCTGGGTGTTGCGGTCAGAACCGTGCGGGATACACATCCGTTTACGGTGCATGCGTGGGTGCTGATGCCCAATCACCTGCATTGCGTGCTGGAGCTGCCACCGGCGGATGATGATTTCGGGGTTCGCTGGCGGCTGATCAAAAGCGTGTTCTCGCGATCACTACCCATGGACGAAGCACGTTCCCCCAGCCGCGCCAACCGTGGCGAACGCGGCATCTGGCAGCGTCGGTATTGGGAACATCGCATCGAAAACCCGCAAAACCTGCGCGCGCACATCGACTATGTACATATCAATCCGATCAAGCACGGCTATGTAACCCGACTCGCAGACTGGCCATGGTCCACCTTCCACCGCTACGTCGCGCAAGGCCTCTACCCTCCCGACTGGGCAGGACCCCCATAGGGTGTGACTCGGCGTCCCCGCCAAGACCCACCATTCAAAATGGATGACCAGAACGCTGCATTCCTCTCT
>BBFD01000454.1 GCA_001313065.1 Silvimonas sp. JCM 19000 | reverse complement strand
CACATGCGCTTCTTCCGCCACCGGCAAGGCGCTGAATTGCGGCACGCTGCGTTCGTGCTGGCCAAAGGCGGCGAGCAGCGCGGCCCAGGCGGCGACGTCGGTTTCGTCGGTGCGATACACCTTGTGCACCGCGCTACCATCAGCGGCAAAAAAACTGGATGCTGTCGCGGCCGTGCGCCGGATCAGTCACATGCCAGGCGAACTGCCAGCAATTGAAGAACAGGCGCAAATCAATATCCGGCCCCAACACCATGCCGACCGCACCTTCGGCGTGGATGTCTTCATAGCGGCCGTGACGTTCGTGCACACAAGCATCGTTGCGCGATAGCGCCAGTACCCGGCCCAGCGTGCCCAGCTGTTTTAACAGTGTTTGCGCGCTGCCTGCTAATGGCTGCGACTGCACGCCGCATTGCGCCGCGACCAGCGCGGCTTCGGTTACGCCCAGCTTGCTGGCCAGATCGCGGATACGCAGTCGCGGTTCAGCCGCCACCAGCGCGGCATAGCGGCTGTGTAGTTCGGCGGCAAACTCGGTGTAGCTCGGGGTGGCGACAGTGGTTTCGGTCATGAGATGTCCTTGGATAAAAAAAACGCCGCCCGGCCGTCCCGCTGGATGAGAGCGGGTGCACGGCGGGCGGCGGCGCGCGGTTGCTTATGGATGGCGCGCGGTTGACTGAGGGAGTGCGGGCCTAGAACAGATAGTTGGCCGAAACGCGGAAACTGCGGCCCGGTTCGGTATAGCGGTCGATGGCCGGGTTATTGGCTTGTAGCAAGGTGCCCGGGCCGCCATTGCTGGTCTGGCGGGTCTGGCTATCCCAATATTTGTGATCGAACAGATTGAATACGCCAGCCGACAAGCGCAGATCTTTGGCCAGCACATACCAGCCGGTGAAGTCGATGACGCCATAACCAGGCGCCTGGTAGAGGGTGTCGGCCGAAACGTGTTTCTTGGCGCTGGCCGTGGTGAAGGTGCTGTCCACGCCCCATTGTTCGCGGGCGTAACCCACGTTGAACACGGCTTTGAACGGGGCTACCGAATCCAGCCATTCATCATCGGTCTCGTTGCGACCCACCGTGTACGCCAGCGTAGCGTTGCTGTGCCATTGCGGCCAGAACACCCAATGCCCGGCGATTTCGGTGCCGGAGATACGCGCTTTGCTGATGTTGACGTTCTGGAATACCCCCGCCGGATAACCCGCGATCCAGCCGCTGTCGCCCTGGCTGAGCGTGACCTGCTCAATAAAGTTGTGATAGCGGTTGTCATAGACCGTGGCCGAGCCGCCAGATCATCGGTGCCCCAGCGGGCCCCGAATTCCACGCCCGAGCTGGTCTCCGGCTTCAGATCCGGATTGGCCACCAGGGTGTAGCCGAAGGCGGTATTGGTAAACTGGCCGTTGACTTCCACCACCGTGGGCGCGCGAAAGCCCTGGCGTACTGGCCAAACAAGGTGAGATGCTCGGCTGCCTGATAGCTGAGCAGTATTTTGGGCGACCATTTGCTATCGCTCTGATCCTTGGGCGCTATGCCGGCCCCGGCTGCAATTTGTGCGGCCAACACCGCATCTACTTCCGGGTTCTGTTCATAGCGGTCGTAACGCAGGCCAGGCGTCAGGGTAAAACCACGGCCCAGACCGATTTCATCCTGGGCAAACACGCCCCATTGCGACGCGGTGGTCACCGGTACGGTTCGCACATTGATGGTGGACGAAGCGGGCGTACCGGCGGCGAATTCGGTGGTTTTACTGCGCCACCATTCGCCGCCCAACACCAGTTGCTGCGATACCGCGCCATCGATGTTTTTTAACCAGCTGGCCATTCAGGCCATACATGTCTTCCTGGTATTGGCCATCGCGCTGATAGTTGGCAGCGGTGGTACGCACCTGGTAACGATGCTGATCGCTGTCCAGTTGCTGCCACCAGGCGCGTGCACTGGCGCTGTCAAAAAAAATGCGCGTTATCGGGGGCGGTGTAGTCGTACTCCAGCGAAACGCGTTTGCGCGATTGCACGTCTTCGGCGCGACTGGATTTGATGGCGCTGGTCAGATCGCTGTACATGTCCGAATCGGTGCTGGTGTGGCGGTATTCGCCAGTCAAACCCAGCTTGTGCCCGCCATCAAAGTAATGCTGCAGCTTGCCCAGAAAGTTTTCGCTGGATGAATCTTGCGGATCGGGTTCGGTGCGATTGCTGCCGGTGCACCGGTCTCGCCTTTGTTGTCCATCTCATGGCCTTTGCGCCCGCCCACTTGCGCTAGCCAGAACGTGCCCGGCGCCGCTTCGCCCGCCACGGTGCCGCGTGCGCCGTAGCTGTTGTCAGCGCTGTCGTAATCAGCATCGATGCGCCCGCCAAACTTTTTTTTGCCGCCCTTCAGCAAATCAGTCGGGTCCAGCGTGCGCAAGCCGACGATGCCGCCCAGTGCGGACGAGCCATACAGCGTGGAGCCAGGGCCGCGCACGATATCGATGGCCGCCAGCGAACCAAAGTCGACCATGTCCTGGCCGATAAAGGTGTCGCGGCCCGAGAACGAAAAGGTGTCCGGCAGCCGTATGCCATCCACCAGCATCAGGATGCGGTTGCCTTCGAGGCCGCGGATATTGATGTTGGTGGCGCCGTAACGCGGCTGTTTGTTGATGCTGACGCCCGGCTCGGCGCGATTGCCAAGGTCGGTAAAGTCGCGGATGAATTGCTGGTCCAGCTCGGCGCGGTCGGTGGTGGTCACCGACGGCGGCAGTTCAGCCAGCGTTTTATCAGTGCGGGTGGCGGTGACCACCACCGGCGACAA
>BBFD01000453.1 GCA_001313065.1 Silvimonas sp. JCM 19000 | reverse complement strand
ACGCCGCCTATGACGGCGAAACCTGGCGTCTGGCCTATGACGTTTTCGTCAGCAATAAAAAAAACTGAACGACGCGCTGACGGTGGCGCAAACCGCGCTCAAATCCGTGCCCGACGATGCTGATTGGCAACGCCGTTATGCCCAGGCCGCAGAATGGTCAGGCCAGCCCGCGCTGGCGTTACCGATGTGGCGCAAGCTGGCGCAGCAAAGCAATGATGAAACCGCATGGCAGGCCGTGTTCCGCCTGGCGCCCAGCCTGCTGGATGACGATGCCTTGCTGGCGGCCTGGCAGCATACCGAGCAACAACGCGCGCTCACCGATAAAGAGTGGCTGCAGCTGGTGGCCATCTACGAACGCATCGGCCAGCCGCGCAAAGGCGCGCAGATGTTTGAAGCCGCCTTCCAGCGTCGCGCCACGCCTTTATTGCTGGAACAAGCGGGCTGGTTGCGTCAGCGCGATGGCGACGACGCCGGTGCCGCGCGCGATTACGAGCAATTGATGAGCCGCTTTGGCCCACGCGTGGATTGGGCCACCACGCTCGCCGCCTTGCGCTACAGCCATAGCGATCTGGAAGGCGCGTATCAGGCGCTGTGGCAGGCGCACACCGTGGCGCGCGCCGATGATGAGAACTACTGGCGCACCCTGGGTGATCTGGCGTGGTATCTGCATCACAGCGAACAGGCGCGGCTGGCACTGGACCATCTGCATGAGCAAAACCAGTGGCAGGCACTGGATGTGGAACGCATGCTGGCTTTGCTGCCGTCCACTGATCTGCTGGCACGGCAGGCCTTGCTGGAAAACGCCTGGCGGCAATTCCACCAGGTCGACTTTTTTTTGATCGACGCGCTCGCCCTGGACATGGACCGGGTGGATTACAGTGGCGCCCACCGCCTGCTGAACTCGCTCGACCCCCAGCAACTGGCCACGCTCGAAGCCAATGCCGGGTTTCTGGTCCAGCGCGCCCGCCTCGAACAATCCGAACATCAACTCCCCGCCGCCCAACGCGATATCACCGCCGCGTTGGCCTTGACGCCCGACTCGATCGAGCTGCGCATCAGCATCATCTGGTTGCTGGTCGAACGCCGCGATGCCGCCACCTTGTCTGGCGTGTTGCCGCGCTGGGAGCATGCCGCCGCCGACAACCCCTCGCTGGCCGAAGCCATCGCCGCGGGTTGCAATCGCTGGGCCAGCTCAATCGCGCCATCGCCTGGAGCCGCAAACTGTTGCCGCTGCATCAAGACGACATGCTGTGGCTGAGCAACTACGCCGATATGATCGAACAAGCTGGCCAGATGGATCTGGCGTGGCAAATCCGGCGTTATGCCTGGCAAAATCGCGATGTCATGCCCGCGCGCGATATCGACACGCTGGTGTCGCGGCTGGCGCAAACGCTGCGCTTTGCGCCGATCGACCAGGCGCAACGCGCGCTGTACGCCGCCATCATGCAAGCGCAAACCCCGGCCGGCGCTGCGCCGAGCCAGGCCGATCGCGATCGCATCGACGAGTTGGTGTACAGCTGGCATCTGGGCCAGGAAGACGATGCCGCCGCACGCTTCTGGTACTGGCAACGCCATGCACGCCAACTGACCGATCCGCATTATCTGGAGCTGGCGGCGGCGGTGAAGCGCGGCGACGACGAGGCGATCGCACGGTTTCTGGCACGCGATGGCGTGGCGACGCAACCGGCGGACCAGGCCTCGATGGCACAAGAAGCCGGGCTGTGGCCGCTGGCGCTATCGCTCACGCATTACCACGCCAACGGCACGCCCGATAACGATGCCCTGCATCTGAGCCTGAGCGACCAGTTGCTGGCCAATCAGCCGGAACAAGTGGCGCTGGGCATGGTGCGGGTGCAGGGTAGCGATGTCACCGGCACGCGCTTGCTGCTGCAAGGCACAGCGGCGCTCACGCCCAATACCCGCTTGTCGCTGGCGCTGGACCGCGCCCCGCTGACTTATGAACCCAGCGGCTACAGCCAGATCAACACGCACGCCATGGTGACCTTGTCGTTGCTCGGCCCCAGCAATGCCCGTGGCGGCGGCGCGGGTCTGAGCCTCAGCGCGCTGGCCAACAAGGGGCGCCAGTCCTATGCCGGTTTTGTGCTGCATCTGGCGGGCGGAGTGGAAGACCTGGGCTGGACGCTGGAAGGTGCGATCAATGAACAAGCCGCCGATGACGGCCTGCTGATGTTGCTGGGCAAACAAGACCGGGTTACGGCGCAAGGCAGTTGGCGCATCAATCGCATGATCAATGGCGAAGTCCAACTCAGCTATAACCGCTTTGCCTTGCAGGACGGCACTTATCTGGGCGCAAAAACCGATGAAGCGCTGGCGCTGCAATATCGGCTGCCGCAATCGCCATTCAGCGTGCGTGGCAGCGTCGAGGCGGCGCAGTACCACGCCAGCGGCAACACCAGCAGCAACTACGACAATGTACTGCCCAATACCGACACGCTGGGCAGCGCCGAATTGCTGCCGCAGAACTTCCAGCGCGCTGATATCGCGCTCGGCTACGACATCGAAAACCGCGACGTTTTCCGCCGCGATATCCGGCCGTTTGGCTCGATCGGGACGGGCTACCACTCGATCAGTGGACGGCAATTTGAATGGCTGATCGGCCTGGGCGGACGCGTGTTTGGCAGCGACCGGCTGGCGCTGTACGGGCAGCAGAATACCGATGCCAGTGGCGGGCAAAACCGCGAATACGGCTTGAACTATGAATTCTATTATTGAGGGGGCAATTTTTTTTATGCACACATCCAGTTCTTATCGCGGCGTCTGGCGC
>BBFD01000452.1 GCA_001313065.1 Silvimonas sp. JCM 19000 | reverse complement strand
CACCGTCGAAACCGTCACCGTCACCGCACGGCGGCGGCTGGAGCAGGCCCAGGATGTGCCCGCGCCGATCAGTACCGTCAAAGGCAGCACGTTGGCAGAGCAGCATCTGTACCAGGTGCAGGATCTGCAGCAGGTTTTGCCCAACACCAATGCCGCCTTCATCCATGCACGCCAGTCCAGTCTGGCGGTGCGCGGACTGGGCAATAATCCGGCCAACGAAGGCCTGGAAGGCAGCGTTGGCGTGGTGCTGGACAATGTGTTTCTGGGGCGGCCGGGCATGGCGGTGTTTGATTTGCTCGATATCGAGCAACTGGAATTGCTGCGGGGTCCGCAAGGCACGCTGTTCGGCAAAAAACACCACCGCTGGCGTGCTCAATATCAGCAGCAAAGCACCGTCGTTTACGCCGGCGGCCAGTGTCGATGCCAGTTACGGCAGCCGCAACAGCCAGCAATACCATGCCCGTGCACCGGTGCCATCAGTGCAGACACCGCCGTCAGCGCCACGGTGTACCAGACCCACGATGACGGCTGGTTGAGCAATCGGCATGATGGCGAAACGCTCAACGCCATCGACCGCACCGGCGCGCGGGTGCAAGCGCTGTGGGTGCCGCATGAGGATTTTTCGCTGCGCGTGATTGCCGATTACAACCAGGAAAATTCCAGTACCGGCACCATGGTCGTCTACGGCCAGGGGCCGGTGGCGCCGGGCAAAAAGCCGTGGGCGCAGGCAGCGGCCGCAGCAGGGGCGACCGATCTGGCGACTGATTTTAATAGCGGCCAGGTCAATATCGATGGCGGCCAGCAAGTAAAAGTGCATCAGGGTGGATTGTCGGCCGAGGCCACATGGAATTTACGTGGCTACACGCTGACCTCGATTACCGCATGGCGAAAATGGGATTTTCGTCCGCATAACGATGTTGATTTCAGCGACGCGCCGGGCATGCTCGATGCGGGCTTTGATGTGGACGACCAACAGCTGACGCAAGAACTGCGGCTGGCTTCACCCAACGAAGGCCCGCTCAATTATGTGACTGGCGCGTATTACTTTCATCAGCGTGCCAGCAACGTTAATTTCAGCGATTACGGCAGCCAGGCCGACACCTTTCTCGGCACGCCCAAAGGGCTGTTCAATAACGTGAGTACGCGTTCTTACGGCCAGGCTGATACCGATAGCTACGCCTTGTTTGGTCAGGCCACCTGGCACGCCACGCGCACGCTCGATCTGACCGCAGGCGTGCGTGTCACCACCGAAGACAAATCTGCGCGGGTCTATCGCACCGCCCCGGTTGGAGGGTCGACTGTCGCGGCCTTGCTGGCGACGCGCAACATGCCGGCGTATGCAGGCGCGTGGAATTCGGGCGAGTTGAGTGATCGCAGCACCGCGCCGTCCGGCTTGCTCAGCGCGGCTATCACGTAACGCCCGATCTGCTGGCCTACGTCACCTTTGCGCATGGCGAAAAAAATCCGGCGGCTACAACATCAACGGCGTGGCCAGCGGGCCCAACCTGGGGGCAGATTCGTTACGGGTGGACCCCGAGAAAGCCAACGATGGCGAGCTAGGCGTTAAAAGCGAATGGTTGCAGCGGCGCCTGCTGCTTAACGCCAATCTGTATCTGACGCGCGTTACCGGCTACCAGACCAATACCTATCTGACCAACCCGGTCACCGGCTTGCCGGTGGCGGCGATGACCAATGCGGGCGACGTGCGCAGCAAAGGCATTGAATTCGATATCAAGGCGGTGCCGTTGCCTGCCTGGCAAATAGGCCTGAACGGTTCGTATAACAGCGCCACCTATGGTTCGTTTACCCGTGCGCCGTGCGCGGCGGAAAAGCAGGCCAGCGGAGCTACGGTCTGCGATTTGTCCGGCCAGCCACTTAACGGCGCGCCGCGTTGGATACTGAATCTGAGCACCGGTTACGAGTGGGGCATAGGCGCAGGTTTGCGCCAGTACGCGAGCGCGAACTACGGCTGGCGCTCGGGCAGTTACGGTGACCTTTCGGATTCACAGTATTCATGGATACCGGCGTATGGCCTGGCCAATATAGCCAGCGGTGTGAAGGGCAAACTGGCGAATGGCGACCAGTGGGAGGCGTCGCTGTGGGTGAAAAAAAACCTGTTTGATAAACGTTATGCGCTGACCGTCAATACGGCACCGCTGGCGGGTGGTCTGTACACCGCATCGGTGGGCGCGCCGCGAACGCTGGGCGGCACGCTGCTATACGCCTTCAAATAGCGGATGGGGCGACCGCCACCACAGCGCCGTCTGATGCGTGGCGGTCACGGAGAACGGTCCGGCCGTGCCTCGGGGCCGTAACCTCACGCCGCGCCGTGGCGCAGCTTAGCGGGCGCGCCGCAGGCGCTGGATGAAGTCGCCGATGCGGATGGCGTAGATGGGTAGCGCGATGGCGACAAAGAGTATTAACGAAAACCACGGCGTCCTGCCGTAGGCATGCTGCATGGCGTCCTGGTACACATCGCGCCCCAGTGTGCGAGTGGCGAGTCCAATGCCCACGGTCCATAATGCAAAACCCGGCAAGGCTTCGATGACGGCGGGTTGCAGTAGCCGCGGCGCGGGGTGGCGCATCAGACGGCGGCATAACCACGGCCATTGCGTGACGGCGCAAATGGCCAGCAATAACAACACCGCGCTGCACAGACCGCCGAGCAGACTGAGCCCCAGTAGCAGCGGCAAAAAAAACTTGTCCGCTGCGCCCAGCCAGGTGACATGCATCAAGCTATAGGCGATACGCGCGCCGGACAGCGCCCCGAGTAGCGTGAGCAGATACAGGGGCCGCGCCGTCAGGTTAAAGCGGCGCACGCGCCAGAAAG
>BBFD01000451.1 GCA_001313065.1 Silvimonas sp. JCM 19000 | reverse complement strand
TGTGGCAGAAGCCGCCGATGCCGAGCGCGCCGCCAAGATCAAAGCCGCGATGGAACGCGCCGCCGCTAAAAAAGGTAGAAGCCGCCGCCGCGCAAACCGCCAGCGACAGCGTTACGCCGATTGATCCGGATGCCGTGAGCGTGCCGATGGGCCAGGCCGTCATCGCACCCACCAGCAATGAAGCGCCGCAAGCTGTCGAATCGGCCGCGCCCGCGCTGGACCCCGAAAAAGCCGAGCGTATCCGCGCCGCCATGGAAAAACGCGCCGCGGAAAAAAGCCGCTGCCGAAGCCATGAGTCCGGAAGAAAAAAGCGGCGAAAGAGGCCGAGAAAAAAAGCCAAGATTGCCGCCGCGATGGAGCGTGCCGCCGCCAAAAAAAGCCGAGCAGGCTGCGCAGCAACAACAAGGCAAATAACACTGGGTGCGGCCTGCGCTTTAATCCAGCCCGGGCCGCATGCGGTTACCGCACAACCAAGAAAAAAACAATGACGACATCACCGTTCTTTATCAAACCGACGCCACTGCAGGTGGTCATGCTCAAGGTGGCCGCCGCGCTGATCCCGGGCATTGCCACCTATACCTATTTCTTTGGCGTGGGCGTGCTGGTGCAAATCGGCCTGGCCACCGTAGCGGCGCTGGCCACCGAGCGTTCTGCCTGCGTTTGCGCAATTATCCGATCAAGCCGTTTGTGACCGATGGCTCGGCCATTGTGACGGCCTGGCTGATGGCGCTGTCGTTTCCGCCGCTGGCGCCGTGGTGGATGATTACGCTGGCGGCGATCATGTCGATTGCGCTGGCCAAACATATGTATGGCGCTTGGGCCAGAACACGTTTAATCCGGCCATGGTCGCTTTGCCATCATGATTGTGTCTTTCCCGGCGCAAATGTCGCATTGGGCTGCCCCGTTAGGCCTGGCGCCGCAAAGCCTGGATGCCGCCGCGCAATTGCAATGGATCTTTACCGGCCATTTGCCGGCTGGCCTTAACTTTGATGCAGTCGCTTCGGCCACGCCGCTGGATACGGTTAAAACGCAGCTGATGCAGCACACCAATATGCTGACCATCCTGCACGAGAAATTATTTGGCGGCATCGGTGGCATCGGCACCGAATGGATTACCGCGGCGTATTTGCTCGGCGGTTTATATCTGCTGCAACAAAAGCTGATTCCGTGGATTGTGCCGGTCACGTTCCTCGCGGTATTGGGCGGTATGGCGGGCATTTTCTGGCTGGTGGACCCGCAGCATTACACCAGTCCCTTGTTCCATTGGTTTAGTGGCGCGGCGATGCTGGGTGCGTTTTTTTATCGTTACCGACCCGGTGACCAGCCCGACCACGCCGTTGGGTCGCATTATTTTTGCCGGGCTGATTGGCCTGCTCACTTATCTGATTCGTGTATTTGGCGGTTATCCGGATGGCGTGGCGTTTGCTGTGCTGATTCTGAATCTGGCCGCACCGTTTATTGATCAATACACGCAGCCCGCAGTATTCGGGCACAAGAATCGTAAAAAAAGCCGGAGCCAAAGCATGAAAAGCATGGTGGCCAACGGCGTACGCGGTGCGCTGACTTTGCTGGTGTTTACCACGCTGTTTACCGCGTTGATGGCGGGCACGTATGCCGCCACCAAATCCATCGTCGATAAAAAAAATACGGCCGATGCCGAGCGCGCCTTGATTGCGCAGGTATTGCCCGCAGGCAGCTACGATAACAATCTGCTCGCCGATAAATTGACGCTCAGCCTGGCCGATGCGCGCACGCTGGGCAACGATGAACCGTCGTCGATCTATCTGGCCAAACATGCGGGCAAAGAAACCGGTGCCGTGGTCGAAACCACCGCGCCCGATGGCTACGCGGGCAAGATCAAGCTGCTGGTAGGCATAGCGCCGGATGGCCGCGTACTGGGTGTGCGCGTGGTGCAACACAAAGAAACGCCGGGCCTGGGCGATTATATCGATGCCGCCAAGTCAACCTGGAGCGAGCAATTTACTGGCAAATCGCTGGGCAGCCCCAAGCTGGATGGCTGGAAAGTAAAAAAAAGACGGCGGGGTGTTTGATAGCAACGCTGGCGCCACCATCAGCCCGCGCGCCGTGGTCAAGGCCGTGAGCAAGGTACTGGTGTATGTCTCGGCGCACAAGGCGCAGGTATTTGGAGAAGCCGCATGATTACGCAAAGCGAAGTCCGCACCATTAGCCATAACGCGGTCTGGAAACAGAATCCGACCGTAGTGCAAATCCTTGGCATGTGCCCGACGCTGGCAATGACCACCACCTTGGTCAACGGCACCAGCCTGGGCCTGGCTACCGCGCTGGTGATGGCGTGTAGCGGTGGCTGCGTGGCGCTGCTGCGTTCGTTTGTGCCGAATGAATTACGCAACCCGGTGTTTATCCTGATCATCGCGGCCGCCGTCACCATCCTCGATCTGGCCATGAACGCCTATCTACACGCGCTGTACAACGTGCTGGGTATCTTTATTCCGCTGATCGTTACCAACTGCATTGTGCTGGCGCGCTCGGAAGCATTTGCCTCCAAGAACGGCGTGGCGCAATCCACGCTCGATGGTTTCATGATGGGCATCGGTGGCACCGTGGTATTGGCGGTGCTGGGCGGTCTGCGCGAAATCATCGGCAAGGGCACGCTGTTTAGCGGCGTCGATCTGGTATTTGGCGCAGCGGCCAAAGGCTGGGTGCTGCATCTGGTGCCGGCTGATCTCAACTATCAATTTTTGTTTGTGGTGCTGCCGCCGGGCGCGTTTATTGGCTTGGGCTTTCTGGTGGCCGGCAAAGCTGCGCTGGATCGGCGTGCTGACGCCGCGCGCCGTCGCGCGGAAGGAGCCGCTGGCAGCG
>BBFD01000450.1 GCA_001313065.1 Silvimonas sp. JCM 19000 | reverse complement strand
CCAGTTCGGGGCCATGTGCGGTCAGGCTGGCGGCAACGGCAATATCGATCAGGCTTTCGGTCAGCGTGCGCATATCGCTTCGGCTGCTGCTGGAGTCGGGCCCGCAAGCCTGCCAGGCCTGGCCCAGCACGCTGTTGGCGGCGCAGGCTGGCGCCATGCGTTCCTGCAATAAATCGAGCAGCGCAGGATCACGGATCAGCGCGCGTTGCACATCCAGCGCCATGATATTGCCGGAACCTTCCCAGATCGCATTGACCGGCATTTCGCGGTACAAGCGCGGCAGATCGTTTTCTTCGATATAGCCATTGCCACCCAGCACCTGCATGCACTCGGCAACAAAACCGATGCCGCGCTGGCACACCACGTATTTAAAGGCGGGCGTGAGCAAGCGCGCCCAGCGTTGTTCGGCCTCGCTGGCTTGCGGGTCGCGCGCTTGCGCCAGTTCGAGGGCCAGCGCGATCAGGCCTTCCATTTCCAGCGCCAGATCAGCCAGCACTTGCTGCATCAGATCATGCTCGGCCAGCGGCTTGCCAAAGGTGTAGCGCTCATGCGCGTGGTGCATGGCAATCGAGATGGCGCGTCGCATCATGCCCAGGCTGCCCAACGCGCAATCAAAGCGGGTATGGCTGCCCATCTGCAGGATGGTGGCGCCGCCACGGCCTTCCTCGCCGATCAGCCAGCCGCAGGCATCATCAAATTCAACTTCAGCGCTGGCATTGGAGCGGTTGCCCAGCTTGTCCTTGAGCCGTTCGATATAGATATCGTTGCGATTGCCATCGGGCAGACGGCGTGGCACCAGAAAGCAGGACAAGCCGCCCGGCGTTTGCGCCAGCACCAGATGCGCATCGCTTTGCGGCACCGAATAAAACCATTTATGCCCGCTCAGGCGGTACATATGGCCTGGTCCGGCCAGTTGATCGGGGGTGGCGGTGGTGGTGGTGCCGCGCACGTCTGAGCCAACCTGGCGTTCGGTCATGCCCATGCCGATCAGCAGGCCGCCCTTGGCTGAGCCCGGTAGATCACGCGGATCGTAATTGCTGCTATCCAGGGGTGTGCGCCAGCCATCAAACACGCCACCCTCCCTCACCAGCGATTGCGTCAGTACCGGATAGGCCCCGTATGTCATGGTCATCGGACACAACACGCCTGCCTCGATCTGCGCCACCAGCATAAAGCGCACGGCGCGCGAGACGGCGGAATCCTCCTGATCCAGCCACGGCCCGTTATGCAGGCGCATATCGGCCGCCTGCATCATCAGGGCATGCCAGGACGGATGGAATTCGAGTTCATCGATCCGTTCGCCATCCGGGCCATAACGGCGCAGTTCCGGCGGATAGCGATTGGCGCTGCGGCCCAGCGCAAAGAAAGTGGGTTGCCCGATGGCCTGGCCGACGCCGTTGAGGCGTTGCGCCATTTCCGCACCGACGATGCGGCCAGCCGCTTGTTGCAGCGGCAGGTCGTTGGCCCACAGATTGTAGTGTTCCAGCGCGGGCGGCTGGTTGGATGGCGTCTGCATGGGAGCTGGCCCGGAGAAAACAGGAGTTTTCAGCTTAGGCCAAAGGGCGCGCTCCGGCAGGCGCGGGGGGCGGATTACTTGCTGTGCAAATCCTTGGCAATCACCATGCCATTGACGATGCGCAGGGTAATCACGGTACCGGCGTGTTCCCAGATTGCGGTTTCGCCACTGATGCCCAATACCGAACCGCTATCGGCTTGGTCGGGCTCGCCCAGCAGCTTGATCACATCGCCGCGCACCATGCCGGTATCGATCTTCTCGTAATTTTCCTGGGTGACTTTGCTACAGGCCGACAACATGGCCACAGCGGCCAGCAAAACAAGAACAGCAGCGCGTAGCGCAAACATGGAGGGAGCTTCCGCAATAAGGTGGCGCGCAGTCTAACCGGCGGCGCTGCAACTGCGCTGTGGCATAGGCACATGCGCAATCGGGAGCAATCCGATGGGGTGGGGTGGGCGTCCGGCCTGACCGCGGACGCCCCGGACGCGCTTTACAAACTCATCGCAATCTTCATCCCGCCCGCAATGGCACGACGCGCATCGATTTCGCGCGCTTCTTCTGCGCCACCGACCACATGCGCGGTTTTGCCCAACGCTGCCAGCTCGGCCACAAGGCCATTCACCGACTCCTGGCCCGCGCACAACACCACGTTATCGACCGCCAGGCATTGCTCCTCGCCTTTGACGCGAATATGCAAGCCGGCGTCGTCGATGCGCAGGTATTCCACACTGCCCAGCAGGTTGACCTTGCGATGTTGCAGCGTCAGCCGATGCACCCAGCCCGTGGTCTTGCCGGGGCCCGCACCGGGTTTGCCCGCGCGCCGTTGCAATAACCAGATTTGGCGAGTGGTACGTGCGGCCGTGCCGGGGCCAGACCGCCAGGCGTGCTGATGCTGGCGTCGATGCCCCATTCGGCGCGATAGGCTGCGATGACGTCTTCGTCGGGACGGGCGGCGGGCTCGGACAAGTACACCGCCGTATCCACGCCGATGCCGCCAGCGCCGATCAGGGCCACGCGCTGGCCCACGCTGACTTCGCCGCGCAAAACCTGCGGATAGCGCAGCACCATCGGATGGTCGATGCCCGCGATATCGGGCTCGCGCGGCGCACCCCGGTGGCGATGATGACGTCGTCAAACTCAGCCAGCTCGGCCGCACTGGCACGCTGATTGAGGCGCACGTTGACGTGGTGCAGCGCGATCTGGCGCTCAAAAATAACGCAGGGTTTCCTTGAATTCTTCTTTGCCCGGAATACGGCTGGCAATACGGAACTGGCCGCCCAGCGCCGCGCTGGCTTCAAACAAGGTCACAGCATGACCGCGTTGCGCCGCGG
>BBFD01000449.1 GCA_001313065.1 Silvimonas sp. JCM 19000 | reverse complement strand
CGCCGAGCTGAGCGAAGACAGCGCCTGGCGCGCCCGTATCGCCAGCGGCGCCGCGCAACTTGACGCCATGTTGCTGAACACGGCCAGATTTATGGCGTTACCACCGGCTATGGCGATTCCTGCACCGTCGGCATTCCGCTCGATCTGGTGGGCGAGTTGCCTCGGCATCTGTACACCTATCACGGCTGTGGCCTGGGCGCGCATTTCAGCCCGCCGCAAACCCGCGCCATCCTCGCCACCCGGCTGGCATCGCTCAAGAGCGGCTATTCCGGCGTTAGCCTGGCGCTGCTACAGCAACTCCACGCCTTGCTGGCGCACGATGTGTTGCCGCTGATTCCGGCCGAGGGTTCGGTCGGGGCCAGTGGGGATCTGACGCCGCTGTCCTATGTTGCCGCTGCGTTGTGTGGCGAGCGCGAAGTGTTGGCCGACGGCCAGCTGCAGAGCGCCGCGCAAGCCCTGGCCACCCTCGGCCGCAGCCCCTTGCAACTACGGCCCAAAGAAGGCCTCGCCATCATGAACGGCACGGCGGTGATGACGGCGTTGGCCTGCCTGGCGTGGGACAAAGCCCACTACGTCAGCCAGCTGGCGGCACGTATCACCAGCCTGGCGGTGGCAACGGCGGCGGGCAATGCCTATCACTTTGACGCCGCCCTGTTTGCCGCCAAGCCGCATGCGGGCCAGCAAAAGGTGGCCGCGCGCATAGCCAGCGATATCGAGGCAATCGGCCAGGAGCAGCGCTTGCAGGATCGCTATTCACTGCGTTGTGCCCCGCATGTAATCGGCGTGCTGCAAGATGCGCTGCCGTTCTTGCGCGACACCATCGAAAACGAACTCAACAGCGCCAACGACAATCCGCTGATCGACCCCGACAGCGGCCGTTTGCTGCATGGCGGCCATTTCTATGGCGGGCATATCGCCTTTGCCATGGATAGCCTGAAGAACCTGATCGCCAATATCGCCGATCTGCTCGACCGGCAAATGGCGCTGCTGGTGGATGCGCGCTACAACAACGGCCTGCCCGCCAATCTGTCGGGTGCGACCGGGCCGCGCGCTGCGATCAATCACGGATTGAAGGCGCTGCAGATCAGCGTGTCGGCGTGGACGGCCGAGGCGCTCAAACTGACCATGCCAGCCTCGGTGTTTTCGCGTTCTACCGAATGCCATAACCAGGACAAGGTCAGTATGGGCACCATTGCCGCGCGCGATTGCTTGCGGGTGTTGCAACTGACCGAACAAGTGCTGGCCGCCATGCTGATTACCGTGCGCCAGGGCCTGGCTTTACGCCAGCGTGTGGGCGGCGCGACCGTCGCCCTGCACGGCCACGCCGCGCTTTTCAGTGCGGCACTGACGCAAGAGATTGCGTTTATCGAAGAAGATGTCGCGCTGGAGCCGCTGCTGCGGCAGTTGTTAACGCGCATCGATGCACAAGCGTGGAGCCTGTATGCCGACTGAACCGAGCGCTTCTGATCCGCGCTGGCGGGCGCAGATCGAGCTGACTATTCCGTTTCACGATCTCGATCCGCTCGACATTGTCTGGCATGGCAATTACGTGCGCTATTTTGAGCACGCGCGGACCGCGCTGTTTCAGCAGCTCGATTACGACGTGCCCGCCATGCGCGCTTCGGGCTATGTCTGGCCCGTTATCGAACTGAATATCCGCTACGCCAGGCCGCTGCGCTATATGCAGCGCATTGTGGTCAGCGCCACATCGTCGAGTGGGAAAACCGTCTCAAAGTCCGTTATGAAATCCATGACCACGCCAGCGGCGCGCGTCTGACGCGGGGCCATACCGTGCAAGTGGCGGTGGTGCGTGAGAGCGGCGAGATGTGTTACGTCTGCCCGCCGGTGTTGTTGCAGAAACTGGGAGTCACCGTATGAAATCGTGGTTGCGTTGCCTGGCCGTGCTGGTTGTGGCCGTAGGCGTAATGCCCGCCTGGGCGGATGAGGCGTTGTTCAAGGATGTGCAAAGTCGTCTGATTGACGCCCCGGTCATCCGGGGGCAGTTCACTCAGTTGCGTCAGCTCAATGGCGTCAAAAAAAGCCGCTGACCTCGACGGGATCGTTTCTCGTCGACAAGCAAAAAAGGCGTGATCTGGCAGGCACAAAAGCCATTCCCCAGCACGCTGCGGGTTACCCGCGGCGAAATCGTGCAGCGCAATGGCGATCAAGTGATGATGAAGCTAAGCGCGGATAAAGAGCCCACCGTCAAAACCGTCAGCAGTTTGCTGTTTTCGTTGTTCTCGGGCGATGTGTCGGCGCTCGGGCGTATGTTTAACGCCGATGGCAAAGTCGACGGCAAGCGCTGGAGCATGGCTTTGACACCCAAAGACGCCACGCTGGCCAAGTTGATCGCCGGCATTCAGCTGCAAGGCGCGGGTACGGTGGAACATATCGAACTGAACTCAGCCAGCGGCGACGTGACCCGCATCGACATGCATGACGTCAGCACCGCACAAACGCTGGCGCCCAGCGAGGCGGGCAGCTTTGACTGAGCCACGTTGGCCCGGCTGGCTACGTCTGTTGGCGCTGCTGTGGCTGGCGCTGGTGCTCGGCCTGGGCGGCGCGTTGCTATGGCAACGCCACAGTTTGCCCACGCGCATTGATACCGATCTGTTTGCCTTGCTGCCGCGTGATCAACGCAATCCGCTGGCCGAAGCAGCGCTGCAATCGCTGGCGCGCCAGGCGAGCGCCATCTGGTGTTCATGCTGGGTGCGCCTGATGCCGAGCGTGCTGCTGCAGCGGCGCAATTCTGGCAACAGCACATCAAATCCTTGCCACTGCAGCCGCAAGCGCTGGGTGCGGCGCTGGACAGCATCAGCCATTTCTACGCGCCGTATCGGCACAATCTGCTCTCG
>BBFD01000448.1 GCA_001313065.1 Silvimonas sp. JCM 19000 | reverse complement strand
CCATTGCCGCTGGGCAGCCTGGCCACGCTGCAGCCGGGCGGCGCCAGCGTGCCGGTGGGTTACGACGGCGAGGTTTTTTTTTAATGAGCTGGCGCCACACAACCAGATCAGCGTGCAGACGCCAGGGGGTGTATGCGTCGCCAGCGTGCCCTTCGATCTGCGGCAGGGCGGGCTGCAGCAATTGGGAAAATACGTGTGCCGAGTAAAAGAGCGGGTCGACTAGACGCGCGTAATCCGCAGCACGCCCTGCACGTCATTCAGCCGGGCAAAGATGCGCGGCAGATCGTCCACGCCGCGGATTTCCACGGTAAAACGCATGCGCGCCAGGGTATCGCGCGACAGCGTATTGACGCCGGTGACGTTGATTTTTTTCGCGCGCCATGATGTCGGACAGATCGCGTAGCAGGCTGGGGCGGTCGTGCGCTTCGATCATGATGTCGGTGGCAAAGGTATTGCCGGTGACCTTGCCCCAATCGGCAGTAATCAAGCGCTCGGGCGAGGCTTCGGCCAGGCGTTTGAGCGTGCTGCAATCACGGCGATGGATAGAAATACCGCGTCCTTTGGTGACAAAACCAATCACCGGATCGGGCGGCACCGGTTTGCAGCAGCGCGCCAGCAAGGTCATCAGCTTGTCGACGCCTCGATCAGTATGCCTTCGCCATGCTGATCGGCCTTGGCACGCCGCACCACATCTTCCGGCAGCACGGTTTCTTCGGGCGCTGGCGGTTCCACAAAAAAAAGGCATCCGCCAACTGGCGCAAAGACAGTTCATCCTGGCCTAGCGCGGCATACAGCTCGTCCACGGTCTTGTAACCGCAGCGATGCGCCACTTCTTCTTGATTAACCCGGGTGGCGCCGTTGCGGGCGGCTTCTTTTTCATATAACGACTTGCCGCTGCTGACCACCACGTCGTGGTTTTGCTGGCGGATCCACTGGCGGATTTTTTTGCTGCGCGCGATGGCTTTTGACCAGGCCGTCATGCAACCAGTCCAGGCTGGGGCCGCCTTCTTTGGCGGCGATAATCTCGACACGCTGGCCGTTTTTTGAGCGGTGTCGACAGCGGCACAATCTGCCATCCACCTTGGCGCCACGGCAACGGTGGCCCAGATCCGAATGCAGATGGTAGGCAAAGTCGACCGGCGTGCTGTCTTTGGGCAGCGCAATCACCCGGCCCGCAGGCGTCAGCGCATAGATGGTGTCGTCGAACAACTCGGCCTTGAAGGCATCAGCCAGATGCGCCTCATGCGCCATGTCTTCGCGCCAGTCCAGCAACTGGCGCAGCCACGCAATTTTCTCCTCGTACTTGCTATCGCCTTTGCCGCCTTCCTTATAACGCCAGTGCGCAGCCACACCGTATTCGGCGTGTTCGTGCATATCAAAAGTGCGGATCTGCACCTCGACTGCCTTGTCATTCGGCCCGATGACTGCCGTATGCAGCTGCGATAGAAGTTGCCTTTAGGATGGGCGATGTAGTCTCGAATTCGCCGGGAATGGGCTGATACAGGTTGTGGATGATGCCCAGCACCGTGTAGCAATCCTTGACGTCATCCACCAGCACGCGCACCGCGCGGATGTCGTACAGCTCGGAGAAATCGAGCTTTTTTTTCTGCATCTTTTTTTCCAGATGCTGTAGATGTGTTTGGGCCGCCCCATCAGGTCGACATGGACCACGCCCGCGGCGGTGATCTCACGGCGTAAGGTGGCGAGCACATCATTGATAAAGCTTTCGCGATCAACGCGGCGCTCATCTAGCAGCCGGGCAATCTTCTTGTAGGTTTCGGGTTCCATGTAGCGAAAGCCGAGGTCTTCGAGTTCCCACTTGATCTGCCACACGCCCAGCCGGTTGGCCAGCGGCGCATAGATATCCAGCGTCTCGCGCGCCAGCTTGCGGCGCTGCTCGTCCGGCACCCGCGCCAGGCTGTGCATGGTTTGCGTGCGCCAGGCCAGATTGATCAGAACCACGCGCATATCTTCGACCATGGCCAGCAGCATCTTGCGCAGCGCTTCAATCTGCGCGCCATTATCGGCCGCGCGCGGCGCGCCTTGGGTCAGCGTATGAATCTTGCGCACCCGCCACACGCCATCCACCAACCGCGCCACTTCGGGCCCGAAGCGTGCGGTGAGGGCATCGTTGGCGTTGTCGACAAAGTCGGCAGCGGCAAACAGGAGCGTGGCAATCACGGCATCCACGTCGAGATTCAGATCGGCCACGATGGACGCCGCAGCCACCGCATGCGGCAGCAAGGGCTCATTGGTCTGCGGCTGCGGCCGATCACCATAATGTTGCTGCGCCCACTGCAGCGCATCGCGCAAGCGTTCGGTTTGCGTGGCCGGGTAGCGCTGAACCAGATGCTCCATCCAGCGCGCGGGGTCGGCGGCTTCAGCGATGGATTGAGCGAGCGGACGGGTTACAGCAACCATGAGAATCTCGACTTACAGGAAACAACAGGCATTCTAATGGATGTTGTCCACGCTGGGGGCGAGGGGCTAAAGCGCCAGCGCATATTGATGCGCCGTGGCCAGACGCAG
The DNA here is from genome assembly GCA_001313065.1 of Silvimonas sp. JCM 19000. Next base: position 327 of record BBFD01000448.1, on the reverse strand, counting down.
CAGGGTACGCAACGGCCCGCCGGGGCGTCACTCCAGATTTTGCGCGGGTGCGCTTGCTTGCCACTTGGATGGTGGGTCTCGACCCACCCTATTGGACCGCCGTTCATTGTCACGGCTCAGCTTCCACGCCCACCCGATGTTGCGCAGCAACGAGGCAGCGGTCGCAGCTATGCCACGCCATCTCCTGAGCGCGCGAAGGTAGGAGACCGGGTTTATGGGCTCCGACTGAGCGTCGCGTCCGCGGAGCGGCAGCTATGCGACCCAAAGGATTTGCTTGAGGCTTTTGACTACCCCCGCATTGCGGCAGCTAAGGGGCGGCCTCTTTGG
>BBFD01000447.1 GCA_001313065.1 Silvimonas sp. JCM 19000 | reverse complement strand
CCAACCGCCATAACTGAACGCCGCCGCAACCCGGGCAAAGGCGGGCGGATGCGCTTTGCATGCAGCGCAGCGTTGACCACGCGCTTGCGGCATGGCGCAGCGCGGGCAGACCGGTTGGCTAAGCCACGGCAGGTCTGCGCGGCATGGTGCGCATAGTCGGTCAGCGCCCACTGCACCGCATAACCAACACATCTGCGGCGGTAAGACCTGACGCGCCTGTTGCCACTTGTTCAAAAAATGATCGTTTGAAATTTGACAATTGCTTTTGCGCTCGCCCAGAATGGCCTGAATGTTGTTCATTACCCAGGAAAAAAACCGATGAATCATCCTGCTGCGCAAGCCATCGAATTCCAGCGCTCCACCCCCCACCCCGAGTCCGGTGCGTGGTCGGTAGAGGCGGTAGAGGCATTGTTCAATCTGCCGTTTAACGATTTATTGTTCCGCGCGCAGCAAGTGCATCGTGAACATTTCGACGCCAACCGTGTACAGCTCTCAACGCTGCTGTCGGTCAAGACCGGTGGCTGTAGCGAGGACTGCGGTTACTGTCCGCAAGCCGCGCGTTATCACACCGGGGTTGATAACGAGAAATTGATGAGCGCCGATGAAGTCATCGACGTGGCCCGGATTGCGCGTGAAAACGGCGCCAGCCGCTTCTGTATGGGCGCGGCATGGCGTGGCCCCAAGCAGCGCGATCTGGATGAAGTGAAGAAGATGATTGCCGGCGTCAAGGCGCTGGGGCTGGAAACCTGTGCCACGCTGGGCATGCTCAAGCCGGGCCAGGCGGAGCAATTGCGCGATAGCGGGCTGGATTACTACAACCACAATCTGGATACCGCGCCGGAAAAAAAATACGGCGATATCGTCTCGACGCGGGAATACAGCGACCGGCTGGATACGCTGGGCAAAGTGCGCCAGGCCGGGATCAACGTTTGCGCCGGCGGCATCGTCGGCATGGGCGAAACCCGTGCTGAGCGCGCTGGCCTGGTCGCCCAGCTCGCCAATCTTGAGCCGCAGCCGGAATCCGTGCCGATCAACAACCTGGTGCAGGTGGAAGGCACGCCGTTACATGGCACCGAGCCGGTCGACTGGACCGAGTTTGTGCGTTGCATCGCCGTAGCCCGCATTACGCTGCCCAAAAGCTACGTGCGCTTGTCCGCTGGCCGCCAGCAAATGCCGGAAGCCATGCAGGCGCTGTGTTTTATGCTGGCGCCAACTCGATTTTTTTTATGGTGACAAATTGCTGACCACGGGTAACCCGGATGTAACGCGGGACCGTGCCTTGATGCAAAAGCTGGATATCCAGCCCTTGTGAGTTCGCCCGTGACCAGTCTGAACCGACTGGCTGGAGCGCGTCGCCCCCGACGCGCTCTTTTTTTTCGTCCTGCGTTTTATATTCGATCAAAGAATATCAAGGCGATTTAATATTATTAAATCGAATGTAAAAGCAATGCTAGCCTGCTCCTTGTCTGCCACTGCGGCACGGAGCACGCATGAAAGCCTACCTCGTCGGCGCTGATCGTCTCGGCAATATCCCCCACTTCCTGGCCAGCCAGGGTATACGCATCAACGGCCATCTGAGTGGCCGCGATGCCTCGCACCAGCGCAAGCCGGTGAGCGTGCACGGGGCGGATCTGATCATTCTGTTTACCGACTTTATGGGCCATAACGTCATGCGCAACTATCGGCAGTTGGCGCAGCAAAACAATATCCGCTTTATTGCTTGCCGCCGCTCGGTGTGTGATCTGCAGCAATCGCTGGGGGCCATACAGCGCGTCACCAACTAGCCAGCCGGTGGCGTGACTGGGCCGGCGGCGGCGACTACACTACGCGCTCCGCCGTCCCCAGCCCGAAGCCGCCTTATGCTTGATTTGCCGTCCTTGTCGCCCGAACAATCCGCCATCGTGGCCGCCGTGATCAAACGGCAACGCTTTGCCGCGCACTGGCTGGTGGAAGCAGGCGCCGGTACCGGCAAGACCACGGTGGCCGTGCATGCGCGCGCAGCGCTGGGCGGGCAGGGCACGCTGGCGTTGACGTTCTCCAATGCCGGGCAGTTGCGCTTTCGCCAGGTACATGAGCGTTATTTTGCTGAACAGCACCTGCCGCGCGACGCGGTCTACACCTTTGACCGTCTGGCCTATGAAGTGCTGTGCGGGCACGACCAGGGCGTCAGTTATTCCAGCGACGGTTATTTCACCCCGGAAGAAGTACGGCGCGGCGCGGTCAATCGCACCGGGCATATGCTCGAACTGCTGGCCGAGCTGGTAGATGAGCTGAACGATGTGTGGGAAGGCGATATCCCTGCGCGTGAAGATGACCTGATCCGCCATCTGGAACTGATTGCCAATGTGCGCGTGGCCAACGTGTTCCGCCATCCCAGCATGCAGGCCGAAGAAGAATTTCTCGACGAAGAAGACCTGGAGCAGCGCCAGGATTATCTGGCTAGCTCGATCTGCCGCCGTGGTTTTACGATCTGTTTACCCGCTTTGAACAACGCCGCAAAGCCGCCTACCACCTGGTGGGGGTTGAAGGCGCGGCCTATGACCTGGCGGGCGACCCCAAAGCGCTGGTGCGTTATTTAAAGGCGCGGCAAATCCACACCATACTGGTGGACGAATTCCACGATACCAAGGCATTGCATTTTGATTTGCTGCGGGTGATGGCCAGCGCGGGCTGTCGCTTGTTATTGATTGGTGACCGCCATCAAGACATCTTTGCCTGGCGCGGGCTCAAGCCGTTTTCTGCCTTTGAGGCCGCCAGCGGCTTGCCTGGGCTGGAAGTACTGACGCTGACGCGCTCGTGGCGCTATGGCCACCGCATTGCGCGCATCGCCGAGCGCATAGTGCAGCAACTGCAGCCCGGTGCCGCC
>BBFD01000446.1 GCA_001313065.1 Silvimonas sp. JCM 19000 | reverse complement strand
CCAGGCCCGCGAGGCCTCGCGCGCCTCGGCTATCGGCAGGGCGAGGCGGCCGCGCTGGTGGTGCACGCGTCTGCTTTATATATGTTTGGCCGGGGTAGCGAAGCGCTGGATGATCTGATCGGCGCGCTGGAAATCGGCGAGAAAAATGATATCGGCTGCACCCGTGGCGCGGCCCTGCAAATGGTGGCGCGCGTGTATTACACGCAAGGCCAGTACGAGCGCGCCAGCGATTGCTGGCTGGCTTGCCTGGAGTTGCCGGACAGTGCCGTCGCACCGGAATTCCGCACGCGCGCGCATGTGGGCCTGGGGCAGTTGCTGTTTGCGCACGAACAATACGAAACCGCGCTGGCGCATCACCGCCGCGCGGCGGACCTGGCCGAGGCACAGGACGATCCGCATCTGGTCAGCATCTGCCTGATCAATATCGCGGTCGATCTGATGCGGTTGAATCGATTTGAAGAATCGCACGCCACACTCAAGCAGGCGCTGCCCCTGGTGCGTGCCGGCCAGAATCTGGAATACGAAGCCGAGATTTACAGCGTGGTCGGGCAGATTCATCTGGCACGCGGCGAGCTGGACCGCGCACGCATGAGCCTGATGGTGGCGCTCAAGATCAACCGCCTGCATATCAATACCTGGGGCGAAGCCAGCAGCTTGCTCTGGCTGGGCCGCAGCAGCATGGGCAGCGGCTATTACGAGAGCGCGCAAGATGAGTTGCGCCGCTCGCTGGCGCTGGCCGAGGCCATGGGATCGCAGCATTTGCTGGCGCAGGCGCACCGCGCGCTGGCCGAGCTGTACGCCCGCTGCGAAGACCACGATGCCGCCGTGCAGCATGAGACGGCCTACCAGACCCTACGTAACCAATTGCTGCAACAGGCCTATGCTTCGCCGCAACTCGCCACCATGGAATTACGCCTGAATCAGCAATAACACCGTTCAAGCCTGGTTTGTCTGCCGTCCGTACCGTAACAACATACGCCTTATTGTCATGTTGCTTACGATGATGTTGTAATTCGCGCTGGTGCATCCATATTAGAGCTGATGCATATTGAAAGCATAAAGCGAGTTTCAGCCGGCATGGACCAGACCACCCCACCCCCACCGAAGTCGATACGCTCAACCAGAGCGCGCGCGCCATGTACCGGGCCATGAGCGCTGATGCCTTGCCGCTGGCCGAAGAAGCCTGCCGCAAAGCCGTTGCCATCGATTATCGCTATGGTTTTGTCGAAGGCTTGCTCAACCACGCCCGCGCACTGACCTTGCTGGGCGGTTACCAGGAAGCCATCGCGCTGATGCGCCACAGCCTGTTTCTGGGCGAGGAATATGGTTTCCGGCTGCATATTGCTGATTGCCAGCAAGAAATCGCACGCGCTTATTACACCTTGGCCGATTACGACACGGCGCTGATGTACTGGGCCAGTTGCCTTGATGTAGCCGTGGTGACTGACGACTATGAGTCCTATGTGCGCGCCCAGATCGGCATAGGCCAGGTGCATTACGTGCACGATGAATTCAACGCCGCCTATATGCATCACCAGAAAGCGCGGGAGCATCTGGAGCGGGTGAATGACGAGAACCTGAAAGCGGCCATCCTGATCAATACCGGCCTGGATTTGTGCCAGCTGGGCCGCTACGACGACGCGCTGAGCGAACTGCAGGCTGGCCTCAGCCACGCGCGCAGCATGGGCAACCGCGAATACGAAGCCGAAGCCGCTGGCGCGCTGGGCGTAGTGTTGCTGGAAATCGAACGGCTGGAAGAAGCCGAAAGCGCTTTGCTGGCGGCCATCGAACTGAACCGCAAGCTGGGTAATCTGTGGGGCGAATCGTCCAATTTGCTGGCGCTGGGCAAACTCAAGATCAAACACAACGAGTCCGGCGTGGCGGTGGCGCATCTCAAGGACGCCTTGCTGCAAGCGCAGACCATCAGCGCGCCACAGTTGTCCTTCCAGATTGAAGAAGCGCTGTCGATGGCGTACGAATCACTGGGCGGCTATCGCGAAGCGCTGGAGCATTACAAGAAATTTGCTCTGATGCGCGTCGAAATCCTCAAGCAGGCATCGCCGCACAAATTACAAGCCATCGAGATGCGTTTGCAGATCGAAAAAAAGCCCGCATCGAAAATGCCGACCTGCGCAAAGCGCAGGCCACGCAGCGCCAGGCACTGCGCCGGGCCGAACGCATGGCCAGCCAGGACAATCTGACCGCCGTGCACAACCGGCGCGGGCTGGAAGTGACCGGCATGCATCTATTCAAACGCGCGCGCGAACAAAGCCAGCCTTTGTCGGCGCTGATGATAGACGTGGATCACTTCAAGCGCGTCAACGACGATTACGGCCATCCGGTGGGCGACAAAGTGCTGCGCCAGATTGCTGCGTTGCTTAAATCCGGCTGCCGCCAGGACGATATCGTGGCGCGTTACGGCGGTGAGGAATTCACCATTGTGCTGCCGGGGCGTGACGCGGCGGGCGCATCGGAAGTGGGCGAGCGTCTGCGCCGGCTGGTGGAGGGTTATCGCTGGGCGCGGGTGCAGGACGGGATGGCCATTACCGTGAGCGTGGGCGTAGCGGCGGTGGAGCCGCATATGGATTTTCAGGCCTTGCTGGAGCGGGCTGACCGGATGTTGTACAGAGCCAAGACGGAAGGCCGCAACCGCGTCGCCGGGTGAGGTGTGAGGAGGGCGCTGGAGCACGGTTATTTTGCGTCCCGGCGGTGCTCGCAATCCTCATGGCCCGCCTGGCCATTCCGGTTGCTGCGCTCCGGCGGTACGCAAACTAACCGCACTCGAGCGCCCTCGACATGGTGTTGTGATGCGTGCAATGCGCTTCGCTGTTGCCAAAGCCAAAGCCAAAGCCAAAGCCAAAGCCAAAGCCAAAGCCAAAGCCAAAGCCAAAGCCAAAGCCAAAG
>BBFD01000445.1 GCA_001313065.1 Silvimonas sp. JCM 19000 | reverse complement strand
CGCAGCGCCCTGGTCAGCGGCTGCGGCGCCAGCCTGGCGGGCGGCACCCACACGCTTATGCCGATCATGCAGCGGCTTCTGTGTATTCAATGACAGCGCGGTCGCGCTCAAGGTCTTGCTGGCTGAAGGTGTGGTGCGGCGCGCATGGTAATCGACCTTGACGTCCACCAAGGCAACGGCACCGCCCACCTGCTGGCCGACCAGCCCTGCCTGTTTACGCTATCGATCCACGGCGCACATAACTTTCCGTTCAGCAAAGAACACAGCGATCTGGATATCGAACTGGAAGACGGCTGCCAGGACGAGCATTACCTCGACATCCTCGAGAGCACGTTGCCGGGCTTGCTCGGCGCGCACCATCCCGATCTGGTGATTTATCTGGCGGGTGCCGATGCTTATGCTGGTGACCGGCTGGGCCGCCTGGGGCTGACCAAGGCGGGGATGGCGCAACGCGATCATCTGGTGATGGACTGGTGCGATCGTTTTGGTGTGCCGATGGCCATCACTATGGGCGGCGGCTACGCCACCCCCATCGAAGATACGGTCGACATCCACACCGCTACGCTGGCCGAAGCGGTGCGCCGTTATGGCCACGCGCACCGGCTTGGCGACTGATCCGCCCCGGTCAGCCGGCAAACCAGACGTAAATGCGCTGCGACCAGCTCAGACTGCGCCACCACGCTTCGCCGCGTTGCAGCACTTCATGGCCTTTGTCGGACAAATGCCAGGCCCGCATGCCATTGGGCCAATCGCGCGGGCTGACCCAGCCGTAATGCTTGAAGAAACGCAGCCAGAGCGCGGCTTCGGCGCCGTAGCCATCGAGATAAGTCATCATCGACAAAGGCCCGGCCTCCAGCAGCGGGTGGCCCGCTTGCATGCGGCGCATGACGCCCAGCGCACGGCGCGGACGGGGAATATCGAGAACTACGTTGCTCATACCGAGCCTTTCCAGACAGTCTATGTTGCAGAGCAACAAAGCATAGCGCATGCCTGACTGGCCCGGCCATCACCGATAACCCCAAGTACTTGATCACAGAGCGTTTTTTAAACGACAAACGGCAGCCCGCAGGCTGCCGTTGTTTTACGCTGCCGTGGCGATCAGGCGATGGTTACGCGGGCAAACTTGCGTTTGCCCACCTGCAAGACCACGGTTTCACCTTTGGCCAGCGTTACATCGCGGCTGGCGACTTTTTTTCGCCGTTAAGCTTGACCGCGCCGCCCTGGATATCGCGGAACGCTTGCGAAGTCGACGGCACCAGTTGCGCCTCTTTCAACACCTGAGCAATCGCCAGGCCATCGCCTTCGGCAGTCAGCGTGAATTCGGGCATCTCATCCGGAATGCCGCCTTTCTGGAACCGCGCTTCAAAGTCAGCCAGCGCCGCTTCGGCGGCCTGCTGGTTGTGGAAACGCGCCACCAGTTCTTGCGCCAGCATCACCTTGATGTCACGCGGATTACGGCCATCGGCAATTTCCTGCTTGAAGCGCTCGATTTCGTCCAGCGCGCGGAAAGACAGCAGCTCGTAATAGCGCCACATCAGCGTGTCGGACACGCTCATCACCTTGCCGAAAATCTCGTTGGCGGGCTCATCGATGCCGATATAGTTACCCAGCGATTTCGACATCTTGTTAACGCCGTCCAGGCTTCCAGCAACGGCATCATCAGCACCACTTGTGGCGCCTTGCCCGCTTGCTGTTGCAGCATGCGGCCCATCAGCAAATTGAATTTCTGGTCGGTGCCACCCAGCTCGATATCGCTGTTCATCGCCACCGAGTCATAACCCTGCAGCAGCGTACATGAATTCGTGCACGGCAATCGGCTGGTTGTTGGCAAAGCGCTTGCTGAAATCATCACGTTCCAGCATGCGCGCCACCGTAATGCTGGATGCCAGCTTCAGCATGCCGGCCGCGCCCAACTCGTTGTGCCAGGTGGAGTTGAACATCACCTCGGTTTTTTTCACGGTCAAGAATCTTGAAAACCTGGCGCTCATAGGTCTCGGCATTGCGCTTGACGTCTTCTTCCGTCAGCGGCGGGCGCGTGGTGTTCTTGCCGGTCGGGTCGCCGATGCGGCCGGTAAAGTCGCCAATCAGGAATTGCGCGTCATGGCCCAGGTCTTGCAACTGGCGCATCTTGTTGATCAGCACCGTGTGGCCCAGATGCAGATCCGGCGCGGTCGGATCAAAGCCGGCCTTGACCTTGAGCGGCTTGCCGCTGGTACGGCTGTATTCGAGCTTCTTGATCAGATCTTCAACGGGCAGGATTTCATCCGCGCCACGCTGGAACACCTCCAGGGCGGCTTGGGTAGCGGGATGAAGAGGCGCTTTTTTTTCTTGTTCAGACATGGATGTGAGGCAACCTGGCAGAGCGGCGACATGGGCCGGGAATGATGGCAGAAGGCGGGCAGCTTTGTTACGCTTCGGCGGCAGGGCTGCACCGGCTGGTGCACGATTCTAACTCAATCAGGCGCCTGGCCAGAAGCGCCGCAGCAGGAAGCCGTATGCGCACCGCCTCCCCCCCTTTGTCGCGTGATCTGTTTGTCGGTTTGATGACAGGCACCAGCCTGGACGGTATTGATGCCGTGCTGGTCGATTTCAGCGACGCCATGCCGCAACTGCTGGGCGCGCAAGCCTGCCCTTGCCCGATGCACTCCGCCAGTCCCTGCTGCAATTGCAGGCGGCAGCGCCAGACGAACTGCATCATGCTTATCTGGCGAGTAACGGGCTGGCACGGGCGTATGCCGTGGCGGTAGAACAATTGCTGGCACAAAGCAGCGTGGCGCCCGCAGCAATCCGCGCCATCGGCAATCACGGCCAGACCGTGCGCCATCGCCTGAACTGGGCTACACCGTGCAACTGGGTAACCATGCCTTGCTGGCGGAGCTGACCGGCATCAGCGTCATCGGCGACTTCCGCAGCCGCG
>BBFD01000444.1 GCA_001313065.1 Silvimonas sp. JCM 19000 | reverse complement strand
CGAGCTCCAGCCGCGTCAGGGTTACCGGGGCGGCGGACACCCGACGTAGCACGGATTGCACATGCGCCAAGGTCAGCGGCTGGCTGCGATGAAAGGCGCCCCCATCGAAGTCGACCAGGGCCAGCGTGCCGGGGCGGGCATAGGTATACATGCCCTCGGCGGTGTAATGGCGGCCTGGCGTCAGTACCGCGGGATCGGCCAGCTCGGCCTGTATGGAATAGCCGGTGAATTCAGGCGCGGTGCCCTCGAAGGCAAAGCCGCCCAGCTTGCGCACGCTGCTGCGGCCCCCATCGCACGCAACCAGCCAGCGTCCACTAAAACGCTGCGCGCCCGCTTCGACCACGACAGTGTCCGCGCTGGCTTCAAATCCGCTGACGCGGTAGCCACGGCGGATATCGACACCGAGTTCGCTGGCGCGCTGTGCCAGTACTGTTTCCAGCGTGTCGAGGGTGACGGCCAGCTGGGTGCCCGCCGGGCTGGGCAAGCGGAAGGGCCAACGGCTGCTATCGACGTCATCCAGATAAAACGGAATGCCCGCGAAGTGCCCGGCGGGCTGGCGCGGCTGTTGCAGCCAATGCGCCGCGCGCGCGGTGTCGTCAGCGCTGGTGTTGGCTGCTTGTGCTGCACGCAGTGCATCGAGCAAACCGCGCCGGTACAAGGCTTCGAGCGTGGGCGCGGACAAACCGCGCAAGCCGAATGGCAGCTGTTTAAGTGCGCTATGTGGATCGCTGGCTTGCTCCAGCACCAGCACTGAAACGCCTTGCAGGCGCAGCTCGCAGGCAAGAAACAGACCGACTGGGCCAGCGCCGGCGATGATGACGTCAAACAAAGGGGAATGTTGCGGATACACAGGAATCTCCATGTCGAAATGAATATGTTCGACCGGAGCGTTCCTCAGGGTGGGAGCCAACACGGACGAACATCCCGACGCCAGTACAGCGTCAAATATTCGTCGTGGGGATCCTGTGCGCGAGGCCAAAGACCAGAGCTTTCGTTACCGAAAGAGCCTGGGCTTACCAAACCAGGCCTGCCTTTTCCGACGCGGCTTTATAACATCGACAATCCTGATGCGGCAATCCGCAGCCGCCTCAGCGGCGATTACTTGCCGATGCAGAAGCGGCTGAAAATCACGCCGAGCAAATCATCCGAAGTAAATTCGCCGGTAATCTCATTCAGCGCTTGCTGCGCCAGCCGGAGTTCTTCGGCAAACAATTCCAGCGCATGGAAGGCATGCGCTGCTGAATCAACATGCCCGGCCGCGCGGCGGATGGCGTCCAGATGGCGCTCCCGCGCGATAAACACGCCTTCGTTGGCGCCATGCCAACCGGCCAGGGCCAGCAAACGCTGGCGCAAGGTGTCCAGCCCGGCGCCGGTCTGGGCCGAAACGTGCACTTCGTAATCGTCCACCGCGCCCGATTGCTCGCCAGTCAGATCAATCTTGTTGAACACGCGCAGCACCGGCAATTGCGCGGGCAAACGCTGCAGGATGGCCTCGTCGTGCGCGGTAATACCTTCGCGGCTATCCAGCAACAGCAAAGCCAGATCGGCTTTTTTTCCAGCGCCTGCCACGTGCGCGCAATGCCGATTTTTTTTCCACGGCGTCTTCGGTCTCGCGCAAACCGGCGGTGTCGATCACATGCAAAGGCACGCCATCCAGCTGGATCAGCTCGCGCACCGTGTCACGCGTGGTGCCGGCGATATCGGTGACGATGGCCACTTCGGTGCCGGCCAGCGCATTCAACAAACTGGACTTGCCCACATTGGGCTGGCCGATCAGCACCACATGCAGCCCTTCGCGCAACATACGGCCCTGGCTAGCGGTGGCTAACACGCGCGCCAACTGCGCATCGATCAAGCGCAATTTGCCGCGCGCATCGGCGGCTTCAAGAAAATCGATATCCTCTTCCGGGAAATCAATCGTCGCTTCGACCAACATGCGCAGCGTAATCATCTGCTCGGTCAGCGCGTTGATCTCGCGCGAGAACGCGCCATCCAGCGATTTGAGCGCCGAACGCGCAGCGGCCTCGGATTGCGCATCAATCAGATCGGCCACGGCCTCGGCCTGCGCCAGATCGAGCTTGCCGTTAAGAAACGCGCGCCGGGTAAATTCACCCGGCTGCGCATGCCGCGCGCCCAGCTCAACGCAACGCGCCAACAACATGCGCAACACGACAGGCCCGCCATGGCCTTGCAGCTCCAGCACGTCCTCGCCGGTAAACGAGGCCGGGCCGGGAAAATACAACACCAGGCCTCATCAATGACCGCGCCGTCCTGCGCTTTAAACTTTGCAAAAATGCGCATGCCGCGGCTGCAACGCCCGCCCGATCAAGCCCGCCACCACCGCCGCCAGCCCCTGGCCCGACAAACGAATAACACCCACCCCACCCCGACCGGGAGCGGTGGCAATGGCGGCGATGAGGTCGTTGGAGGCAATCATGGGGCGAGGTCTTTGGGTTAGGCAGGCTGAATGATAACCCGGCCGATGTTCGCGCTGGGGCATGGGGCTTTGTGCGTTGCCCGTGGCGCGCTGGCGATGTCACTGCGATATCACCATCAGCTGCGATAGGGTGGGTCTTGACCCAACAGGCAAAGTGATCGGCCACGTGCTGCGCAATGGGTTACGGCTTTGCATGGTGGGTCGTGACCCACCCTATGTGCTGGCGGCCATCCGCGATGTGGCTTAGCTGTCCTTCGGCGGCATTGCTGCCTTGATCGCATTCAGCCGCGCCAGCGCCACCGCGTCGGGAATCTTCGATTTATCGTCCAGCGCCTTGGCAATCGCGCCCGCATCCACGGCGCGCGCGGCGTTCAGCAGGTGGGTGAGATAGTCCAGTTGCGGGTACGGCGTGTCTTCTTTGCCGGTGCGGCCGCGGGCGTCGGCGCGGCAGGCGCGCAGCATCAGCGCAAAGCGGTCGGGTTTGCG
>BBFD01000443.1 GCA_001313065.1 Silvimonas sp. JCM 19000 | reverse complement strand
CGCCCGCAGCGGGCGGCGGCGATGAGTGAGCCGCAACGCGCCTTTATTGCACTGGGCGCCAATATGGATGACCCGGCGGGGCAGTTAACCGCCGCGCTGCAGATGCTGGCGATGATTCCCGGCATCCGCATGCTGCACTGTTCGCGCTTTTACGCCTCGGCCCCGGTCGGTTATGCCGACCAGCCCGACTTTGTAAACGCGGTGGCGGAAATCAGCACCACACTCAGTCCCAAACAATTGCTGGAAGCACTGCTGGCGGTGGAAGCCGCCCGCGGTCGTACGCGCAGTTTTCGTAATGCGCCGCGCACGCTGGACCTCGATGTGTTGTTGTATGGCGACGCCATCATCAACGAGCCGGGCCTGAGCGTGCCGCACCCACGCATGCACGAGCGCGCCTTTGTGCTGGTGCCTTTGCTCGAGATCGCCCCTGATCTCAACATCCCCGGCCTTGGCCCCGCCCAGGCATTCCTGGGGAAAGTAGCGAGCCAGCAGCTTAAACCGTTGCGCTAAACTCGGTTTTCTTGCGCCGCAACATCGGCGCTTCGTACTCAGGACTTCCGCGCATGAAAGTAACCGTCAATACGCTGGCCAAGATGAAACAGGATGGCCACAAGATCTCGATGCTGACCTGTTATGACGCCAGCTTTGCGTCCTTGCTGGAAGCAGCGGGGGTAGAAATCCTGCTGATCGGCGACTCGCTCGGCAATGTCATTCAGGGCCAGACCAGCACGCTGCCGGTGACCATGGACGACATGGTTTATCACACGCGCTGTGTGGCGCGCGGTGCCCGCAATGCCATGGTGCTGTCTGATCTGTCATTTGGCGCATCACAAGTCAGCCCGCAAAAAAACCTTTGAAAACGCCGCCCGTTTGATGGCCGCTGGTGCGAGATGGTCAAGATCGAAGGCGGCATGGTCATGGCGGAAACCGTCGACTTTTTGACCACGCGCGGCATCCCGGTCTGTGTGCATATCGGCCTGCAGCCGCAGTCCGTCAATATTTATGGCGGCTACAAGGTGCAAGGCAAAAGCGAGACCGAAGCCGAAACGCTCAAGCGTGACGCCCTGGCGCTGCAGGCGGCCGGGGCCAGCCTGGTGGTGATGGAAATGGTGGCGTCCAGTGTGGGCAAAGCGGTGTCTGAGGCCCTGGCGATTCCGGTGATCGGCATTGGCGCGGGCGTGGATTGCGACGGCCAGGTGCTGGTACTGCATGACATGCTCGGCGTGTATCCCGGCAAAAAAAAGCCCGCTTTGTCAAAAAAAACTTCATGCACGGCCAGACCAGCATTCAGGCGCGGTCGAGGCCTATGTAAAAGCCGTGCGCGCTTCGACCTTCCCCGCGGACGAACACAGCTTCTGAGGTTAGCCATGAACGCCGATTTCGCCGCCATTACCGGCTTTGTGCTTGAGCTGGAACAACTCAAAGGGGTGCTTCGGCGCAGCATGCCGGTGGGGCTGGATCGCTACGAAAACAGCGCTGAACACAGCTGGCAGATCTGTTTGCTGGCCATGAGCATGCAGACGCAAGCGGCACAGCCGGTAGACATCGCGCATGTCTTGCAAATGTTGCTGGTGCATGACATTCCCGAAATCGACGCCGGTGACATTCTTGTATACGACACCAGCCAGCATGCGGCCCAGGCGGAGCGTGAACTGGCGGGCGCGCAACGCATTTTCGGCTTGCTGCCGCCCGCCACCGGCACCCGCATGCTGATGCTGTGGCATGACTTCACCACGGGCACGTCGTTTGAATCGCGCTATGCCCGCGCGGTGGATCGCTTGATGCCGATGCTGCAAAACATTTACGCCGGTGGCCGCACCTGGCAGGAAAACAATGTGCGCATCGACCAGGTGCTGGGCAACAAGACCAGGATCGAACCGGTCTTTCCTGGCGTGTGGCAAGACCTGGAACGCCAGCTTCATCAAGCGGTAGAACGCGGCGATTTGCTGCCTGCCGCCTGAATATCGACCCGACTCTGCAGGGACTCACATCATGAAAATCATCCATACCATCGCTGAACTGCGCGCCTGGCGCGCCACAGCGGGCAAAGTGGCCTTTGTGCCCACCATGGGCAATCTCCATCAGGGCCATATGGCGCTGATCCGCGAGGCGCATCACCACACCAGCAAGATCGTGGTGTCGATCTTTGTAAACCGTTTGCAATTTGGCCAGGGCGAAGACTTTGACCGTTATCCGCGTACGCTGGAACAAGACGCCAAACTGATCGCAGCCATTGCGCCCGATGCCGTGGTGTTTGCGCCGGATGAGCGCGAGCTGTATCCGCATGTGGTGCAGCTGTACAAGGTGGAACCGCCAGCGATTCAGGACGAATTGTGCGGAGCCTTCCGCCCGGGGCATTTCCGCGGCGTGGCGACGGTGGTGACCAAGCTGTTCAATATCGTGCAGCCCGACGTGGCCTGCTTTGGCAAAAAAAGACTATCAGCAGCTGTTCGTGATCCAGAGCATGGTGGACGAGCTGAATATGCCGATCCAGATTGTGCCGGTGGATACCGGTCGCGACGAAGACGGGCTGGCGTTGTCATCGCGCAATGGCTACCTGACGCCGGAAGAGCGTGCGGAAGCGCCGCGCATTTTCCATCATTTGTCGCGCATGAAATCGGCGATAGAAGCGGGCGAGCGAGACTACGAAAAGCTGGCGCAAGAAACCATCGCCGATCTGACCGCACGCGGTTGGGGCCAGATCGATTATGTGGAAGCGCGTAACGCCACCAATCTGAAACCCGCCACTCACACCGACCACCGCCTGGTATTGCTGATCGCCGCCCGCATCGGCAAAACCCGGTTGATTGATAACGTCGAGATCAACCTCTAAACCCGCACGCGCTGTGCGCCAAAGGCGTTTTACATAGGGTGGGTCATGACCCACCATGCAATGCCGCTGATAAGACCCGCGCTGTTTGCCGTTCTTTTCGCTGGCTCT
>BBFD01000442.1 GCA_001313065.1 Silvimonas sp. JCM 19000 | reverse complement strand
TTGCGCTTTCGATCATCTGACAACACCTCCAGCGCCTGGCGCGCTTCGGCCGGCGTAAGCTGGTCGGCGGCGGATGCCGAAGTGGGAACGGGCGCTTTGGCAGGACGGGCCTGCGCGGACAGCGCGGTTACGGCAAACAGCAAGGGCAGCAGGAATCGGCGCATGGTTTTGGGGGCTGGGCTCTGACAAGACGGTTATAGGAAAAGGTACGTGGCTTGTCGGTATTTGATGAGTCGGCAACAACGGATAGCCATGTAGGCCATAGAACCACGCCGTCCGTCCCGGCGCGGGGCAGTCCAACGTCGTTGTCTTAGCCAGAACCTATAGCCCGCAGCGGTAAAAAAATTGATTTCACCGTGCCGGTGCGGAGGTGCAGAATTGCTTTCGGCCCTGTCAGGCAAGCTCTCTGCAACAGACACCAACATCAGGAGGTTCATCATGGATATTCATCTGGGTATTTCTGAGCAAGACCGCAAAGCCATCGCCGACGGCTTATCCCGTTTGCTGGCCGACACCTACACGCTGTATCTGCAGACGCATAATTTTCACTGGAACGTCACCGGGCCGATGTTCAACACGCTGCATGTGATGTTCGAGACCCAATACAACGAACTGGCGCTGGCAACCGATCTGATTGCCGAACGCATCCGCGCCCTCGGTTTTCCTGCCCCCGGCACCTATGGCAAGTTTGCCGCCCTCACCCGCGTTGAGGCGGTGGAAGGCATTCCGGAAGCCACCGAAATGATCCGCATCCTGCTCAAAGGCCAGGAAACCGTGGTCACCACGGCGCGCGGTTTACTGGATAAGGTGGGTGAAGTAAACGACCAGGCCACCGATGATCTGCTGACGCAACGGCTGCAAGTGCATGAAAAGACGGCGTGGATGCTGCGCGCGCTGTTGCAATAACGCAGGAATGCTGTGGAGCATGCGTGCCGCGGCGGGTAGGGCAGATTTGCTTAGCGCCTTGATGCCCGCCTGCTGTCATCAATAAAAAAAACCCGGCCCAGTTTGCACTGGCCGGGTTTTTTGCGGGCGCCTGAAATGATTACAGCTGGCGCTGCTGCAAGGCGTCGCGGATCTCGCGCAGCAGTTTCACGTCTTCTGGCTCAGCCGCCACCGGGGCGGGTTTGGCTTCTTCTTTGTGTTTGAGGTTATTGATGCCTTTGACGATCAGGAACACCGCAAACGCCACAATCAAGAAACTGATCGCCACATTCAGAAACTGACCATAGTTCAATGTCACGGCACCGGCTTTTTTGCGCCGCTTCCAGCGTCGGATACGGGCCCGGCACCTTGTCGCTTTGCTTCAGCAGCACATACAGATTGGCAAAATCGACCTTGCCCAGCAGCAGCCCGATCGGCGGCATGATGATGTCTTTGACCAGCGAATCCACGATCTTGCCAAAGGCCGCGCCGATGATCACGCCGACCGCGAGGTCGACCACATTGCCGCGCATGGCGAATTCTTTGAATTCCTTGAACATGTAAACCGCTCCGTTAGTTGGCTGAAAGGTTGCGAACAGGTTATTCATCCGGTCCGCAGCCTGTCAATGCAGAACTGCAAGCCCTGCCCCGCTTAACGCGGTTTGTTGCGCGGCGTGCGAGCACCGGTTTTGCTGGTGTTGCGTGCCACCGAACGCCCGCCCACACGCGGCTTGGCTGCGGGTTTGGCCGCAGCCGGCTTGGCCGCCACCGGTTTGGCCACGGCCTTGGCGGCCGGTCGCGCTTTGCTACCGGTATTCGGTTCGGTGGTCTTGCGCGCCGACACCGGCGCTTGGGACGGCCCAGGTAGCAAGTAATCTCTTCGCGATCGTGATACAGATGGCGCGCGGTCAGCACGTAATGCACGTCGGCACGGTCCATCGCGGCTTCGATAATGCCAAAGCATTTTTTTCGATTTCGGCCCAGCGCTTTTTTTTCATCGGCAACTTCAGATTGAACACTGCGTGCCGCGCCATACCATTGGCCAGCCATTTGCTGATCAGCTCGGCAATCCGTGCCGGTTGTTCGATCATGTCGCAGACCAGCCAGTCCACCGGATGTTGTGGCTTGTAGCGGAATCCGTCTTCGCGCAGATGTTTGACGTGCGGATGGATCGCCATATCGCCCTTCATCGGGCCGTTATCGATGGCGAAAACTTTGAGGCCGCGCGCCACCAGCTGATAAGTCCAGCCGCCGGGCGCAGCGCCCAGATCAACCCCGGTCATGCCCGGCTTGAGCAGCGAATCGGCATCCGGCACCAGCGTCATGAAGGCTTCGGACAGTTTGAGCGTGGAACGGCTCGGCGCTTCGGTCGGCATGCGCACCCGGGCAATGCCCATCGGCCATGGGTTGGAATGGCGCGGGTCGGTGGTGCCGATGATCGCGCGCGTCATGCTGGAGAAAAAACACATGCAGCCGATACGGCGCGCGTTCATTCAACAGGTTCATTTCGGCCAGCGCGGTACCCAGCACATCGCCAAAGCGGCGGCAGAAACCGGACAGCGGTTTGCTTCGTCGCTGTCTGGATGTTCCAGCCACAAATCATTGAACGGCCCGGCCCCGCTGGCTTGCAGCGCTTCCAGAATCGGGCCGAGACGGTCTTTCTCGCCCAGCTCGATATCGGCCATGACCCGGATGGTCTGACGCGCAAAGATGGTCTCATTGGCGCGTGGCACATTGGGGTTTTCATGGTCGCCGGCCTTGCCTGGCTTGAATAACACATAGCCCGGCGCGCTTTCCCAGCCGCCCGTTTGCCCGGTGCGGGCTTCCCATTCGTGGCGGACGTCGTTTTCGAAACCGGCCCGGCAATAAAACAGCAGTGCGTTGCGCATTGCGGTGATGCTCTGAAAAAAAACAAAAGCGAAGGATACAGCAAGTCCCTCATCCCGCCGAACGCCTGTCGCTGCCCGCTGCCGTTGATCGCCCAGCGGCTGGCCGGATGCATCCAGCCCCGGCCCGGCTGCGTATGAAGCCAACGACCCGGTTC
>BBFD01000441.1 GCA_001313065.1 Silvimonas sp. JCM 19000 | reverse complement strand
ACATGCGCGGTCCTGCAGCAGGCGCGCGCTGGTATCAAGAAAATGCGTGTAGATATTGCGCGCCTCGGCCAGGCTTTCAAGCCGGGTCTGCGCTTGCACGACCAGCCGTGCCACCGTTTCGTCGCGCAAAAAACTGCACCCAGGCGGCAAAGGCCAGCGTAAACAACAGCAATAACAGCGCCGTGCCCAGCCACAGGCCGCGAAACACCCAGCGACCGCGTCGGGTAATGCGCGCGCGTTGCGGCGTAACGGTTTGCGCCTGATCTGTGCCCACCCTCCGGCCTCGTGTGCTTGCGCCCGCATCGGCGTATCGCCCGTTATAGGCAAAGTGCGGCCATGCGAAACCACGCGGCGACCAGCGTCAGCTCTTACAACAAAACCTGGCGTGTTTGCCGTTGAAACAGTTGCAAAGCCGCTTCCACGGCGGGTTCGGTGGGGGTGGCCGGGCCCAGGCCGTGCGGACACGGCAGGCTGGGCACCGTGCCGAACAAGCGGCAGATCAGCGGCCGCTCCGCATACACCGTGCAACCGTCCGCGCCGAGGTAGACGCAATCGAGGTGATCCAGCGCCGCCGCGTGTTCGGCGGCCGTTTTGCGCGGCAACCACTGCATTTCTACCGAGCTGGCAGTGACCGGGCCGCAGCAATCATGGCAACCCGGTTTACAGGCAAATGCGGGGATGTGGTTGCGGAAGAAACGAATTTGCTGAACGCGGTCTGGCATGCGGCGGCCGGGGCTGAGGGGACGAATCGGCGCATTGTACGGTGCCGCCCGGGCCTTGCCGCAGCGAGGCGACAAACCGCGCGTCTAGCCACGCCTATGTTGTTCTACAGCCGTACCAGGCTAAGTCACGTCACCGGTTAAAAAGCGGGCATAGCGCCCCACCCGTTGGCGGAGGTCGGGCGGGCTGATCCTTGTAAAACTTGATCTGGATCAATGTTGCGGGCCACGCCTACGACTTAATACAACGCGGCAATCGATTTAGCCGTTTTGATTGTAATTAGCTATCAACCCTGACACCGCAAGCGACTCCACATCGCCTGCCCCGGTTATGGTTCAACTTTTATGGGACTCAGATCATGGCTGAACAGAAAAAAAACTCACTACCGCCGCCGGCGCGCCGGTGGTGGACAACCAGAACATCATGACTGCCGGGCCGCGTGCCCGGCCTTGTTGCAAGATGTCTGGATGCTGGAAAAAAACTGGCGCATTTCAACCGCGAGGTGATTCCGGAACGCCGCATGCACGCCAAGGGTTCGGGCGCGTATGGCACGTTTACCGTCACCCACGACATCACCCGCTACACGCGCGCAAAGATTTTTTTCGCAAATCGGCAAAAAAAGACTGAAATGTTCGCCCGCTTTACCACGGTGGCCGGTGAGCGCGGCGCCGCCGATGCCGAACGCGATATCCGTGGCTTTGCCCTCAAGTTTTATACCGAGGAAGGCAACTGGGACATGTGTGGCAATAACACGCCGATTTTCTTTATGCGTGATCCGCTCAAGTTTCCGGACCTGAACCGCGTGGTCAAACGCGATCCGCGCACCAATATGCACAACGCCACCAGCAACTGGGATTTCTGGTCGTCGATGCCGGATGCGCTGCACCAGGTCACCATCATCATGAGTGATCGCGGCATTCCGGCCAGCTATCGCCATATGCATGGCTTTGGCTCGCATGCGTTCAGCTTTATCAGCGCGGACAACCAACGCTACTGGTGCAAATTTCATTTCAAGACGCAACAAGGCATCAAGAATCTGAGCAATGCCGAAGCCGAAGCCCTGATCGGCAAAGATCGCGAAAGCCATCAGCGCGATCTGTACGAAGCCATCGAGCGCGGTGACTTTCCCAAGTGGACGCTGTATGTGCAGATCATGCCCGAGGCCGAAGCCGCCACCACCCCGTATAACCCGTTCGATCTGACCAAAACCTGGCCGCACGCGGATTACCCGCTGATTGAAGTCGGCTTTTTTTGAGCTGAATCGCAATCCGGAAAACTTTTTTTGCCGAGGTCGAACAATCCGCCTTCAACCCGGCAGCGGTGGTGCCAGGGATAGGCTTCTCGCCGGACCGCATGCTGCAGGCGCGTTTGTTTGCCTACGGCGATGCACAACGCTACCGCCTGGGCGTTAACCACCATCAAATTCCGGTGAATGCGCCGCGCTGCCCCTTCCACAGCTATCACCGTGATGGCGCCGTGCGCGTAGATGGCAATAACGGCAGCTTGATAGGCTATGAACCCAACAGCCTGGGCGAATGGGCGGAACAGCCCGAATTTCGCGAGCCGCCGCTGGCCATCGAGGGCGCTGGCGACCACTGGAATAACCGTCTGGACACCGATTTCTACTCGCAACCGGGCGCCTTGTTCCGCTTGATGACGCCAGCCCAGCAGCAAATCCTGTTTGAAAACACCGGTAGCGCCATGGCTGGCGTGCCGCAGGAGATCCAGTTGCGCCACATCACCAACTGCTACAAGGCGGATCCGGCGTATGGCCTGGGCGTGGCCAAGGCGGTGGGCATTGATCTGGCCCAGGTCTGTCCGCACCTGGTACGCTAAGCGCAATCCAGCTCGTCCCGCGCCCCGACCGGCTTGCCCCGGCCGGGGCGTTTTTTTCATGCACGCTGCCAACTTGGCGATTGTTGCGCTGGGTGCGGACGGGATGCGCGGTTTGCGGGTATGGTGAGCGCTCTTCAGTCAGCACATGGAGTGGGCATGGGCAGCATTAATTTCGGCAATACCGCAGAAGACTACCGCCGCTATCGGGCCGGTTTTCCCATCGAATTCTTTACCCAGCCGCGGCGCATGGCGTGGGGCTGGCCGGACAACAGATACTTGATATTGGAACGGGCACCGGCACCCTGGCGCGCGGGTTTGCCCAACGCGGCGCGCAGGTGATCGGCATGGACCCGGCCACGGCTTTGCTGGAACAAGCCGTCGGCATGGCGCAGGAAGAAGGCGTACACGTCGATTTCCGCGTCGGCCGCGCCGAACAGAC
>BBFD01000440.1 GCA_001313065.1 Silvimonas sp. JCM 19000 | reverse complement strand
CAACAGCCCGCGCTGGCGGCCAGGGTCGGCGGCGCGCCCGCAGACTGGCAGATCAGCGAAGTTGGCGACGGCAATCTGAACCTGGTGTTTCTGGTGCGCGGGGCGGTGGGTGGCGTGTGCGTTAAACAATCGCTGCCTTATGTGCGCGCGGCGGGCGAAAGCTGGCCGATGCCGCTGGAGCGAGCGTTTTTTGAATACCAGCATCAGCAGGTCGCTGGGCCGCATCTGGCCGGACTGGTGCCGCAGACTGGCATTACGATCCGCTGCTGTACGCCAGCGTGATGGAGTTGCTCACCCCGCATCTCATCTTGCGCCAGGGCTTGGTGGCGGGGCGGCGTTATCCGCAAGCAGTGACCGCGGTGGCGGAATTTACCGCCCGCAGCGCGGTGCTGACGTCAGCGCTGGCGCAGCCCTTTGAAACCGTGTTTGAGCAGGCGGCGCTGTTTTCGCGCAACCATGCCTTGACCCGGGTGACGGCGGAACTGGTGTTTGCCGATCCGTTTGAGGACTTGCCGCGCAATCGCTGGACCACACCCGAGCTGGACGATGTGGCAGCCACCTTCAAGGCCGATAGCGCATTGCGCGCGGCGGTGGCGCGGCTGGGCCATCGCTTTTTTTTGACGCAACAGGACGCCTTGTTGCATGGCGATCTGCATACCGGTTCGGTAATGGTTAGCGACAATGACACCCGCGTGATCGATCCGGAGTTCGCCGTTTATGGCCCGGTGGGCTTTGATACCGGCGCTTTTCTCGCCAATTTGCTGATGGCGTATTTTGCCCAGCCTGGCCTGGCCACGGCTGACGATGATCGCCGCGCCCACGCCGACTGGATACTTGCCCAGGCCGGGCTGTTCTGGCGTCACTTTGCCCAACGCTTTGATGCCTTATGGCAAGCGCATGCCGATGGCGATGCCTGGCCGCGGCGTTTGTTTGCTGGGGAAGACGCCGTGTTTGCGCGCGCCCGGCGCGAGCATATCCAGCAGATTTTTTGCCGATACGCTGGGCTTTGCCGGCGCCGAAATCATCCGTCGCATTCTCGGCTTTGCGCACAATCTGGATTTTGAGGCGATTGCCGGGCGCAGCCAGCGTGCCGCCGTCGAAACCCGCGCATTAACCCTGGCGCGCGCTTTATTGCTGCAAACAGCGCGTTTTGCGATATCGACAGCGTGCTGGCTTCGGCCCGCGCTCTGGTCGAAACCGAAGCGGTGGCCGCATGAACGCCCCTGCATGGTTGGACCCGGGCTCCGCGGCCGTGACTGCGGCGCAACAGCAAGTGATCGCCGCCGGGCGCTTTGCCGCTGCTCGCGGGTGGGTGCCCGCCACCAGCGGCAATTTTTCGGCGCGAGTCGATGCGGACCATATCGTGGTGACGCGCTCTGGCGCCGATAAAGGTGCGCTCACGCCGGACGATCTGGCGCTGATCGATATTCGTGCGCCACTGCCACCCGGTTTGTCCGCCGAAGCGCCGTTGCACGTGGCGCGCTATCAGGCCGACGCCCGGATCGGCGCAATCTTTCATGTGCATTCAACGGCCGCCGCGCTGGTTTCGCGCCGCTATGCCGCCGAGGGCGCGATCACGCTGCAAGGCTGGGAATTGCAAAAAAAGCGTTTGCGGGCGTCAGCAGCCATCTGGCCGTGCTGCGGGTGCCGGTGTTTGCCAATAGCCAGGACACGGTGGCACTGGCGGATGAAGTCGAAGCACGCTGGCGCAGCGAAACCGCCAGCGCGCCCGGCTATTTGCTGGCCGGGCACGGTCTGTATGCCTGGGGCCGTGACGGTCGCGAAACACTGCGGCATCTGGAAGCGTTTGATGTGCTGTTGCAATTGCAGCTGGAATGGGAAAGGAACCCGATATGAGCCGCTTGACCCTCTACCCGGACACCGCGCCGGAACAGATTATCGTCAGCCTGACCGACCCCAGCGAAATCGCCGCCGAACTGGCGCGGGTGGGGGTCGATTTTGAACGCTGGCAAGCCGATGTCGCGCTACCGAGCGACGCCAGCCAGGATGAAATCCTTGCCGCTTATGCGCGTGATATTGCTCGGCTGCAGGCGCAAGGTGGCTATGTGACCCGCGACGTGGTCCGGCTTAAGCCCGACCATCCTGATCGCGCCGCGTTGCGGCAGAAATTTCTGGATGAACACACGCATAGCGAAGACGAAGTGCGTTTTTTTTGTAGAAGGCAGCGGCGCGTTTTATCTGCATTTAAATGAGCGCGTGTACCAGGTGAGCTGCGAACGCGGCGACTTGTTGCGCGTGCCTGCCCATACCCGGCACTGGTTTGATATGGGCCCTGCGCCTTACTTCACCGCCATCCGCTTGTTTATTGATCCGGCGGGCTGGGTCGGCCACTTTACCGGCAACAAGATTGCCAGCGAGTTTCCCCGTCATGGCGAATGAAACTGCCCGCCTGGAACTGAGCGAAATCCGCGCCGTGGTGACTGATATTGAAGGCACCACCACGCCCATCGATTTTGTGCGCGACACGCTGTTTCCCTACGCCCGCCCACGGCTGGGCAGCTGGTTGCGCCAGCACGCCGCGAGCGCTGAGGTACGCCAGATCATCAGCCAGATTGACCGCGAAACGGCGCGGGCGCACACGCTGGAACAAGCCATAGCGCAGCTCGAAGCGTGGAGTGATGCCGACCGTAAAATCCTGCCGCTTAAGGTGTTGCAAGCTGATCTGGGCCGCGGGCTACGCCGATGGCAGTCTGGTTGCACCCATCTACGCCGATGTGTTGCCCGCGCTGCAACGCTGGCAGCAAGCGGGGCTGACGCTGGCGGTGTATTCGTCGGGCTCGGTGCCGGCGCAACAACTGCTGTTTGGCCATACCGACCGCGGCGATCTGCGCGGCTGGTTTAGCCACTGGTTTGATACCACCAGCGGCGGCAAGCTGGAGACCGCGTCTTATCGGCAGATTGCCGCCGCCCTGGCGTTGCCGCCGTCGGCCGTGCTGTTTTTGTCTGACCACGCCGGGGAAGTTGCCGCTGCCCACG
>BBFD01000439.1 GCA_001313065.1 Silvimonas sp. JCM 19000 | reverse complement strand
GGCAGCGCCGCCAGCGCCGCGTGGCCAGCGGCCATCAACAGCGTGCAAGCCCTGCTCACCGACCTTAAAGCCGAACACGACCTCCTGGCATAGGGTGGGTCAAGACCCACCACCCAGCGATATACCCGGTCGCTCGCTGCGCGATGCGATCCGGCAACGATTCATGCCCAGCCCCGGCCCCTGCTCCACCGCCCTTACACGCCAAACGCTTTCAATATCTTGGGGCCCAGTTTGACCCGCGCTTTGTCGTAATCGGCCCATGGGTCGTGTTGCAAGGTGGCCAAGCGCTGCGGCACGTTATGGATGGTCCAGAAGCTGGCGCTGGTCAGCGTGGGCAATTCATCCAACTGATGGGGGTGGCCACGCCAGCTTGTTCGCGCGCCCGCGTGGAATAGGCCGCCACTGCAGTCGCGCCACGCGCGTTGCGCAAATAATCGATAAAGATTTTGCCGTTGCGTTTGGCCTTGCTCATGGTGGCAATAAAGCGCTCGGGAATCTGCTGCGCCAGATGCGTCGCTACCGCTTTGCTGAAATCCTTGACGGTATCCCATTCCGGGCCCGGCTTGAGCGGCACTTCCACATGCAAACCCTTGCCGCCGGTGGTCTTGAGAAAGACACCCAGCCCCACATCCTGCAGCAGCCCGCGCAGCAATTGCGCCGCCTCCACCACCTGCTGCCAGCTCACATCGGGCGCCGGGTCCAGGTCAAAGATAATCCGGTCCGGTTGTTCCAGCGCCTTTTGCGTGGCGCCCCAGGTATGCAGTTCCAGCACGCCCGATTGCACTAACTGGATCACTGCGGTGATGTCGTTGGCCAGCATATAGGTCGACGTACCGCTCTCATCCTTGATCTGCACCGGCTGCAGGCCTTCGGGCATGGTGTCGGTCAAATGCTTCTGGAAAAAAACACGCATGCGCCGCGCCCTGCGGGCAACGCACCAGCGTCAAAGGGCGGCCTTTGAGTTGCGGCACCACCCAGTCGGCCACTTGCGCGTAATAGCGGGCGACATCGACTTTGGTATCGCCGGTGCCGGGAAAAAAAACAATGCGGGTGGGATGCTGATGCGTACGCCGCCCACCTCTGCGTCCTCGGTGCTACGTTTGGGTTTGGGGCTGGCTTTGCTGGCAGCCTCCTCTGCGCTCGCCGCTGCCACTGCACGTTCCGGCACCACTTGCTGGGCCGGTTTGTCCTGGCGCAGGCCTAAAAAAAACGCGGCCTGGCGCAGGCGCTTTTCATCGGTCCATTCGGCAAAGCGGATTTCCGCAACTTGCTCCGGTTTTACCCAGTGCACATGGGCGCGTTCGCGTGGCGGCACGTCTTCGACAAAGGGCGAGCTCTTTTGCTCGGCAGCGGCCAGCGTTTTGCCCAGGCTTTGCAAGGTGGCGTCATCAAACCCCGTCCCCACCCGCCCGGCGTAATGCAACAAGCCATCGTCACCGTAGGTACCCAGCAACAAAGCACCAAAGCCCAGCCGACTGCCCGCCGGATTGGTGTAGCCGCCAATAACAAACTCCTGGCGCTGCTGGCATTTCAGCTTGAGCCAGTCCCGATTGCGCTTTTCCTGGTACACCGAGTCGACGCGCTTGAACATCAGCTTCCAGGCCGTGGAGGCAGGCGTGGGTGAAGGCGTCGTGCAGATCGGCCTGCAGATGGTCGCTAAAGCGCACCTCGGCGTTTTCCGGTAGGTCCTTCAGCAAGCGGGCCAGTTTCTTTTTTTGCGCTGGACCAGCGGTTGCAAGCGCAGATCGGCATTGTTCAAAAACGGAATATCAAACAGGTAATACAGCAGTCGCGCCGTGGGTTTGGACGGGGGGTCGGCAAAGGCATTCTGCAGCGCCTGAAAACTCATGCTGCCATCGGCCTGGATGGCCACCACCTCGCCATCCAGCCAGCCATTCTGCAGCGGCAACTGTGCCAGTTGCTCCGGCAGGCGGCCCATGCGGCTGGTCCAGTCTTTGCCGTTGCGGCTGAACATACGCACCTGTCCGTCTTCGATATGCGTCAGCATGCGGTAGCCATCAAACTTGATCTCGGCCAGCCATGCCTCGGTATCGCCCGGCACGCTGTTGACCAGCGTGGCCAGTTGCGGTTCGAGGATCTCGGGCAGCGTGGATTTGCGTCTGGATTTTTTTAGCGACAGCGGTGTCTGCGCCAGCGGCGGGCGCGGCGTCTTCCGGCGTTACCACGCGTGCTTTGGACTGATTGGTTTTGGTCAATTGCGAGCGCTTGGGCGGCGGTCCGTCAATTTCATCAATCAAGCGGCCACTGATCACCGATTGCGTCAGCTGATCAGTGACGTCTGCGTTTTTGCCCGCGGCAGCCGTGGCGTCATGGCCTTTGACCAGCAGCCAGTTGTCGGCGTCATCACGCTCGTCCGGCCGATGATGCATGCGCACCAACGCCCATTCGCCCTGCAGCTTTTCGCCTTCGAGCTTGAAGCGCAGATGGCCTTTCTGATAACCGCGTTGCGGGTCTTCCAGCGGCTGCCATACGCCGCGATCCCACACCATCACCTTGCCGGCACCGTACTGATGCGGCGGAATCACGCCTTCAAAATCGCCGTAGGCCAGCGGATGGTCTTCTACATGCACGGCCAGACGTTTTACGCTCGGATCAAGGCTGGGGCCTTTGGGCACGGCCCAGCTTTTGAACACGCCATCCAGTTCCAACCGGAAGTCGTAATGCAGGCGGGTGGCGTCGTGTTTCTGAATTACATAATGCAGTACTGCGCCCGACGCCCGGCTTTGCCGCCGGGCTCCGAGGTGATATTGAAATCGCGTTTGGCGCGATAGCGAGTGAGGCTCATGGCAGTCTCCTGCGCGCTTAAGCCGCCTTGCGCCGGGTGCTGGCTGTGGCGGTTTTGCGCTGGGTGGCTGGTTGGGCGGTGGATTTGCTTTTGCTGGCGGCCGCAGGCGTTTTGCTGGCGCCGCGCGGTGCGGGCTGCGCCACCGGTTTTGCCTGCGGTTTGGCGGCCGGTTTGGCGGCCGGTTTC
>BBFD01000438.1 GCA_001313065.1 Silvimonas sp. JCM 19000 | reverse complement strand
CGGGCATGGCGTGGAGCGCGGGGGGCGTCTGCAGCCTGAACAGTTTTAATGACATCGATTTTGGCACGGTGACGGTGCCGACCACGGCCCAGCCGCGTGAAGTGGTGGCGACCGCCCGCGCCAGCTATAGCTACACCTGCAACACCAATAGCAGCGATCTCAGTGCCTACATTTGGGCCTGCTTCAGGAATGATGGCTTTGCACTGTATACGGCCAGCCCGATGCCCGGTACGGTGCCCTTGATCACCGGCATCCCTGGCATCGGCCTGCAGTTGGTCAACCCGGGCGGCAATATCGAAAACACCGGGTCGAACTGGGGGCTGCTGCCGCGCGGCTGCGCCGATATCGACGTCCGTGATCCCGGACAGTTTAGTCGCACACATACCGCACGCTATCAACTGGTGGTCACCGGCCCGGTCCAGAGCGGCTCGCTGTATCGCCGGATGTGGACGCTCGGATATACCACTCCCGCTGGATTGGGCAGGTGATCGACACCCGCCGTGGCCCCAATGTGCGTATCAATGTCGTGGTTGAGGCGCCCCATGTGCCCACCTGCACGGTCGATAGCAGCAGCGTCAAACAGAGCTTCAGCATCGGCACCTTTCCGCTGGCGACCACGTTTCGGGCGCCGGGTAACGCCTCTCCTGCCAAGCCGTTTGCGGTGACGCTGAGTCAGTGTGACGGTGCGCTGGTGCATGTTCAGGCCAAATCCAGCACCGATGCCTATAGCGCACCAAGCGGTATGTTTCCGCCGGTTGCAGGGGGCGGCACGGCGGGGCTGATGTTCCAGCTGATGGATAGCAGCGGCACCAAGCCGTTTGCGCTGGACAAGCGCACGCAACTGGTGCGGGTGGGGAGCAAAGGCAAGCCCGACCGCCTGGTGGTGCAATGGCATGTACGCGTGGTGCAGGTTGGCCAGACCGTCAAGGGCGGCAATATGACCGGCAAGCTGGTCATGACCTTCTCCTACTTTTAGGACCAGCCGCAACGCCCGGATTATTGCCAGTAGCCAGGTGCCAGCACATAGGCCAAACAAATCCAGTGAGACTGTTCCTATTCTGCCCGGCGCGCGCTTTGGCAATACTGTGCAGCCGATCCCGTTACACGCTTTGAATTCATTTTGCCGCAGCGCGCCGGACTCGGTTTTTTATCCGTTTGAATTAACCCGCTTAAGGTTCACAACATGAAAAAGTCAAAGATGGCAGGCGCAATGCTGTTTCTATCCGGCATTGCCACTTATGCATACGCTGATACTGGCCGCATTAATATTGACGGCGCGCTCACCAATGAAACATGCACGGTTGCCACCAATAGCGGTGGCCCGGATGCTTTGGTTGCCATGCGCACCATGCCGGTAGCCAAATTAGCGGCCAATGCCGAATCGGCGGATATGGGCAGTTTTGATATCAGTATCAGCAACTGCGCCAAAACCAATGTATATGCCTCGTTTATGGCCGGTAATCCCAACCTGGCCGATCTGGCCACCAATAATCTGCGGCCGTCGCTGACGGCGTTGTCGGCGCAGAACATCCAGGTGGCGCTGTACAACGAGGAAGCCGGTGTGGTCAAAAAAAGTGGCAGTGGGCGATCCGTCCTCGGTCATTACCAAAAAGATCGACACCAATAAAAAGGCCAATCTGCATTTTGTTACGCGCTACAAAAGTACCGGCGCACACACCGAAGGCACGATCGCCACCAGTGCCGTCTACACCCTGGCCTACGACTAAGCGGCAGGCTGATTGCTGAGCGATCCTCCCGACGCGCTCGGGAGGCAGGAGCCCCTGGTATGCAAATGTTCAACAAGCTTGTGCTGTGCTTTGTCGCGCTGTGCGCGGCGCTGGCGGCCACGGCGGATGTGGTGATTTCCGGCACCCGCGCGGTCTACAACGGCAAGGACAGGGAAATTACGGTACGCCTGACCAATGGCGGCAAACGCCCGCTGCTGGCGCAATCGTGGATTGATGATGGCGCCGCCGAGCAACGTCCGGAAGAGATCAAAGTGCCGTTTACGCTGACACCGCCCGTGGCGCGACTGGATGCGGGCAAGGGCCAGAGTCTGCGTATTGCCTATACCCAGGAAGCGCTGCCGACAGATCGTGAATCGCTGTTCTGGCTTAACGTGCTGGAGGTGCCGCCCAAGAGCAAAGCGACGGGCGACGACGCCAATACCCTGCAGCTGGCGTTTCGCACGCGCATCAAATTGTTCTTTCGCCCGGTGGGTCTGGTCGGCGAGGCCAGCGCTGCACCCGCGCTGCTGACGTGGCAATTGCAGACCGACCCGGCTGACCCGCATGCAGTAATGCTGCAGGTTGCCAATCCATCGCCGTTTCATGTGTCACTGGCAGGCATCGATGTGAGCGCCGCGGGCACAAAGGCCAACGCAGAAGCCGGCATGGTGGCCCCGCACAGTCAAAAGCAATTTGCGCTGAAAGGCCTGAAAGGCAAACCGGCCGGGCCGGTGACGATTGATTACCACTTTATAAATGATTTCGGTGGCGTGGTGGATGGACAAACCCTGCTTGAATAGAAGAATTCAAAGCGCTTATCGAATTGCAATCTGCTGAAAAAAATAGACGAATTAAATTGTCCGTCCCATTAAAACCGGGCGCGGTGATGCAATGAAATCCGTCATTTATTAAAAACAAAACCAGGCCAGCGGGCCGGGATGGGTCATGGCAAAAAATAAATGCGCGCCTCATTCTTTTATTGCTGGCTTTTGCAATAACACGCGTGCTGGCGGATCAGACAGTGGACGCGCCGACTGAAATGGCCGAGCCAGCAATCGAAAATGAGAATATTGAATTTGATGATTCATTTGTTTCTGGCGCCATGATCGATTTATCGCGTTATGCGCGCGGCAATCCCATGCCGCAGGGCAATCTGACGGTGGAGGTCTTGCTCAACGGCAATGCCATGGGCAAACAGGCCATCACTTTCAAACGCGCAGCCGCTGCCCGCGAAGCGCAGCCCTGCCTCGGTGCGGCCTTGTTGCAAAGCCTGGGC
>BBFD01000437.1 GCA_001313065.1 Silvimonas sp. JCM 19000 | reverse complement strand
CGACTGAACGGCTGCGCCAGCGTGGCGGCGGTATGTTCGGCCAAGGCCGGATCGCGCGTAAAAACACGTTGCAGATAGCGGCTATGTTGCAGACCGGCATTAAGGGTGGGGCAGTTCACTGGGTCCATCCTGACACTCTTGGTGGGGGCGGGTAGAATCCGGAGCCCGGCTACGGGCGGCGCGGCGCTAGTGCATTGTAAACAGCCCGGCGCGCCGCAGCGTGAGCGCATTGCAAAGCACCAGCTCGGCATTGCGTGCGCACGGGGCCGGCGAAACGTGGCGTAAACAAAGCGGATACTGAATTTCTGCTGCACTGCACGCTCGCATCCCGGCACAATATCCCACGTTCGCGCTTGCGCCGGACATCCCCTTTAACGCTTGCCAGGCCGCCGTTCCATCCATGCCGCGTCTTACCGCCCTCAAATCGGCCGCCCTGACTGTACGCCAGCGAGTATCGGCGTTTCTGCACTGGCACTATCGCCTGCTGTTGCGCCTGCTGCTGGGCGTGGGCCTGGTTTTGCTGACGGCCGCGCTGGGCTGGCAGTTTTATGTTTTGCCGCGCCTTAACGATTTCCGGCCGCTGTTGCAGGCGCGGTTTCATGCCAGCACCGGCGGCTATCTGGACTTCAGCCAGCTCTCGGGTGGCTGGCATGGCATGCAGCCTTCATTTCGGGTTGAACACCTGGTGGTCAGCAATCGCGATCACGTGCCCGCGCTCAAGCTGGACGCGCTGGATGCCGAGGTGTCGTGGCTGTCGCTAGCGGCATGGCAATTGCGTTTTGCCCGCTTGCAACTGCAGGCCCCGGCGCTGGATGTGCTGCGCGATGCGCAGGGCGTGTGGCATGTGGCCGGGTTTACTGTCGAACCGCGGGCCGGTGGCGGTGATAACACCCAGCTCAACTGGTTGCTTAACCAGCGCGAAGTCGACATCAATGGCGGCAGCGTGCGCTATCAGGATCTGCTGAGCGGCGCGCCCGTGTTTGAGGCGCACGATCTGCATCTGCAAATCAAATCACTGTTCGGTCGCCATCGTTTCAATCTGGCGGCCAGCCCGGCCACTAACCTGGCCCGCACCCTGAGCGCTCCGGCAGTTGGTATGGCAGCGACGTGGCCGACTGGCGTCATTGGTCCGGCCAGATGCAGCTGGCGCTGCCGGGCCTTGATCTGGGCACGCTGTGGACCTTGTTGCCGCCCGATGTCCGCCCGATTCCGCAACTGGCAGGCACCGCGCAAGGCCAGGCCCAGTTCAGCTTTGGCGATGGCCAGATGCAGGATGCCGACCTGGATATGCAGGTGCAGCGGCTATTGGCCAGTTACGGTGGCCGCACGCTGTCGGTGCCGACCTTTGATGGCCGTTTGCGCTGGCACCAACAAGATCGCAATCAAACGCTGCGCTTTGATGGCCGCCAACTGACCACCGCCGCCGGAACCGTATGCCAACCCTGTAGCGCCCAATACACGCAAAGCGCCAAAGGCCAGCGCACGGTGTCGTTTGCCGGTTGGCAGCTTGATCATCTGGCCGAACTACGCGCCGGTTTGCCGCAAAGCCTGCTGGCGCGGATTCCGGATGGCTCGATGGCGGGCCAGGTCAGCACGGCCGAGTTTGCGTGGCAGGGCGATTGGATGATCCGCAGCACTATCACGGCAAAGTGGTGATCAGCGGGCTGGCGCTGCGCTGGCTGGCGTGCTGCCGCAAGCCGGGCCGGTTAATCTGAGTACCGATTTTGACGATCAGGGCGGCCACGCTTCGCTGGGTAGCCCGCAATTTGCGCTGGATTTGCCCAGCCAGTTTGTGGAGCCAATCAAGCTGGAGCGGCTGGATATGGCCACCCACTGGCAGCGCAAAGGCGCGGGTTGGGATATCGCGCTGGATTCGGTGCATTTGAGCAATCGCGATATGAGCATCGACGTGGCGGGCAAATATGCGTGGCCGGGCCATGACGCCGGGCCGGGCCGGATCGATCTGGATGGCAGCATTACCAACGTGGCGGCTAACCGCGTGTATGCCTATCTGCCACGTGGGGTGGGCGACGCCACGCTGGAATGGCTCAAGACCTCACTCAAGCAGGGCCGGGCCATGGGCGGGCGGGCTACGGTGCACGGCAATCTGCATGATTTTCCGTTTGTAGGCGATCAAAAAGGCATCTTCCGCATTACCGCAGCGGCGCAAGACACCACGCTCAATTACGCGCAGGGCTGGCCCGATATCAACCATATTGACGGCACGCTGGATTTTCACGGCAACGCCATGCTGATCAAATCCACGCGCGGGCAAATCCTGGGCGCGCAGACCGGCAATGTCAGCGTCAGCATTCCCGATCTGGAACACGCGGTGGTGCTGGTGGATGGCCATGCCAGTGGCCCCACGCCCGAATTCATCAAGTTTGTGCAGGCCTCGCCGCTGCAAAAGCTGGCCGGGGCCTATACCGACAATCTGCACGCGCAAGGCAATGGCGCCCTGGCCCTGAAGCTGGAAATTCCGGTTGAGAATGTCGATGCCAGCAAAGTAGATGGCCACTATCAGTTTGCCGCCAATACCCTGGATTTTGGTAGCGGCGTGCCCGCGCTGAGCAATGCCAGCGGCCAGCTCGGCTTTACGGAAAAAAAATCAATGACCATCAAGGATGCGGCGGGCCAGGCCTTGGGCGGCAATGTGGTGGTCAACGGCGGCACCGGCAAGGATGGCAGCCTGAATGTCAGTGTGTCCGGGCGTACCCCGGTGGCGGAACTGGCCACGCATTTTGATCTGGCCGAAATCGCTCGCATCCACGGCACGGCCAGCTGGCAGGCGCAAATGAAGGCGTGGGCCGGCAAATATGATCTGAGCGTGCAATCGCCGTTGAATGGCGTTTCGCTCGACTTTCCCGCCCCGGTGGGCAAGGCCGCCAACAGCACGCGGCCGCTGCGGGTGCATGTGGCGGGCGACAAGAATGGCAGCAATATCGACTTTGATTACGATCGCACCGTGCAGGGCGCTTTGCTGCGTGCGGCCAGCAACGGTCAGTTGAG
>BBFD01000436.1 GCA_001313065.1 Silvimonas sp. JCM 19000 | reverse complement strand
CCCACGGATACGACAGCCTCAACCGCGACCGCCGACCCGGACGCGGCCGCTCATCCCGGCGATGTCACGCTGAATGCACCCGCCGCAACGGTCAGCAGCACTGAACCCATCATCCCGACCCACAACGGCACCGCAAGCAGCTCGCCGCTCAAAGAAGCACCCCGGCCCACGCATTGGGCGTTTCTGCGCCGTTTGCCGGGGGCGCTGACGCTGGCGGCGCTGGCCTTGTTGCCGGTGCTCACTTTCTTTGTGGTGAGCGCAGGGCTCACCAGCTTGCTGGTCGATCCGGATGCGCCGGTGCGGCCGCTGGTCCTGCAGCTGTCGAATGCCTGGATTACCGCCAAGCTCATCATGGTGGCAGGGCGTTTGCTGCTGGCACCCCATGCCCCGGGCCTGCGTTTGCTGCCGCTGGATGACGCCAGCGCCCGCTTTGCCGAAGTCTGGCTGCGTCGCATCGTCATCCTGTTTGTGTTTGGTGGCGCTTGGCCGACGCGGCCGCGGATTCCGGCCTCAGTGCCGAAGCCCATCGCGCCTTGCTGCGACTGTTCAGCCTGCTGGCGCATCTGGCCATGATCATGATGGTGGTACGTTCGCGCCATGTGGTCGCTAGCTGGATTCGGGCGCCGGAAGGCAGCAAGGAGGGCGCGTTGACCTCGATGCGCAACTGGCTGGCCGATGTCTGGGTGGTGTTTGCCGTGTGCTGATTGCCGGGATGTGGTTTGTCTGGGCGCTGGGTGTGGACGATGGCTTCCAGAAACTGGTGCACATCCTTGCCAATACCGCGCTGATCCTGATCGTGGCACGCGTGGTCTTGATTGTGGGACTGGGCATGTTGGGCCGTACCCTGCAGCAGAACGGCGATGCGCTTTCCATCGTCAGCCAGCGCGCGCAGCACTATTACCCCTTGCTGCAGAAGGTGGTGACGTGGGTGGTTGGCATCGTCACCATTCTGGCGCTGTTGCAAGCCTGGGGCTTTGATGTGCTGGGCTGGTTGCGCCATGGCACGCTGGGGCCGCGCTTGTTCTCGGCCGCGGTCAATATCGGCATCATGAGTTTGCTGGCCATGCTGATCTGGGAAGTGATCAACGTTAGCGTTGATCGCCGTATCCAGATGTGGAGCGACCGCGGCGACCATATGCGCACGGTGCGGCTGCGCACCTTGCTGCCCATCCTGCGCACCACGGTGTTGATGGTGATGCTGCTGATCATTGGTCTGACCGGGCTTAACCAGCTTGGGATCAATACCGCACCGTTGCTGGCGGGCGCGTCGATTATCGGCGTGGCGCTGGGCTTTGGTTCGCAAAAGCTGGTGCAGGATTTCATCACCGGTATTTTCTTGATGCTGGAAGACGCGATGGAAGTGGGCGACTGGGTGACCGCAGCCGGGGTGTCGGGCTCGGTGGAAAAACTGTCGATCCGCACCGTACGCCTGCGCGGTGGCGATGGCTCGCTGTATATCATTCCGTTCAGCTCGGTAACGACGGTCAACAACGTCAATCGCGGGCTAGGTAATGCATCGGTCAAGGTCAATGTGGCTTATCCCACCGACCCGGACAAAGTGGCGGCCGCGCTGACGGAAATCGCCGCCGGCATGCGTAACGATCCCAAGTTCAAGGACGCCATCCTGAGCGACTTCCAGCTGTGGGGTGTGGATTCGGTGGACGGGGCGACCATCACGGTGGTGGGGCAGATTCCGACGACGGACAGCGGCCGCTGGGGCGTACAGCGCGAATTCAATCGCCGGATGTTTAAGCGGTTCCAGGAACTGGGTATCGAAATCGCCAACCCCAATCGCACCGTGATGGTGCCCAACCCCAATGGCAGCGCGCCTCCGACGCCCGCCAGCCCGCCGACAGCCGTATGAACCTGATTGCAAATGACATTGTCCTACGTGGTGCGTGGCCGTTTGATAGCAAACCTATACGGTGCGCGGGTGGCGGGACTGCGGTTTGATTACAAAGGCGTGTAATTGCGCGCAATGGTTTTCGTGATCACTGACAAGGTCCCGCGTTACTCGCCCGACACAAAGAGCAAGCCCGCACCGACATCGCCGCCGATCGCACAAGCTTAAAGTACAGCCATGACCTGAACGGCCATTCACTCATGTGACAACCAATCTGGAGAACTGCCATGAAAAAAAGGCTCTCATCACGCTGTGTACCGTTGCCGCAACCCTGGTTGCTGGTGTTTCTTATGCTGAAGGCGGCCAAGGTGCCGGTGGCGCCGGTAACGGCGAACGCGGCTTTAAAGCCGGGCTTTACAACAACACCCCGCGTCTGGACACGTGGCAAACTGACCAGGCTGCCATGACGCCGTACAACAACATGAACAACAACGACAGCTACACCTACAGCGCTGCCCAGCAAAAAACTGGATGAGCAGCAAATGCAGAATCAGGCTGCCACACAGCAACAGAACGACACCATGCAGCAAGACAACAGCAACAACAGTCTGAGCGCTCCGGCCCCGGCCACCACCGATGGTGTTACGGCCCCGGCTGATTCGACCAGCAATGGGGGTTGGCGTTAAGGCGTTTTTAAATAACAGCGCCCGCGCACGGTAGGCTTTGGCAATCGGGGGTGATTACCCAAGCTGGTCAGAGCGGGGTTCTGTTAACGAATAAAAAAACATCGTAGCTACGGCTGCGGTGTTTTTTTTGCGTGGCGGCCAAGGGGTGCGCTGGCGTAAGGCAAATCAGCGGATAGCCGACACGGGATTGCTTTTGGCACCGACGGCTGTCGCTGCGGCTTTGACCGAGACTGATGGCATCAACAATTACAAATTGCCTGGAGGTTACGATGTCTTCGTTTGCCTTGTACCTGGTCGGGATGGTGATCGCCATCGTGGGCCTGGCCTACGGCGCGCACCTGGCGCATGTGCCGGATCACTGGATAGTGGTGGGGGTGGTGGTGGCGGTCGAGTTGGGGATAGTGGGGGCGGTGCGGAGTACGCGGTTTCGGGATCCTCCATGAGAGGGGGAGCCTGCGGCGCTTGGTTTGATGTTTGGC
>BBFD01000435.1 GCA_001313065.1 Silvimonas sp. JCM 19000 | reverse complement strand
TGCCCGGCGCGCCCGCCTGGTCGCGCTTAATCAGCGAAAGCCGATTGCAGATCTTCCAGCGTCAAATGCCAGCGCTTGAGCATATGGCGGAACACCACCAGCTCGACATCGCTGAAATCATTGTCCGAGCGCGCAATGCCCAGCGCGATCGCCGCCACCATCAGGCGTTTGCGCGGGTCGTCCACGCTATCGAGCAACTGGTCGATCCGCTCGGCGTCAACCAGACGGATATTGCCGTCCTCCGAGGCATCGTCGCTCAGATCGTTGCAGTAATCCTGCAGCACGGTAATAAACCCTTTGCGCGAAATATCGAGCGCTTCGTACACACGCAAATGCTCGAGTTCGTCGATTTCAGCAGGGTCGAAATTGCCGTCACACATCATCTGCATGACGAGGAGGCGCGCCATGGCTTCGGCGCTGTTGTTGGCATACTTTTTTCATACTGCTTCAATCCTGTGGTGGGCGTGTCAGTCTGGCCGCCCAGGCGGCGGGCATGCTGGCCAGTTTGCGTGCGTTGTAATCGAAAAAAATGCGATCCCCGTTTTCGCGACGGCAACCAGCCGGGGGGCGGCGGTGGCGCTCAACGCGTTGACGGTGTAATAAAGATCGAAGCCGGCGCGCCAGGGTTCCGCACCGGCCATGGATATCTGCAACGTTTCGCCCAGAAATGCCTCGCTGCGATACATCACGGCAAGGTCATTCATGATGATGCCAGGCTCGCCTGCGCGGCCGGTCTCGGTTTGATCGTAATGCGCAAAGTACTGCACGCGGGCTTCATGCATCAGGCCGATCAATTCCTGGTGGCCCAGGTGGCCACCATAATTGATATCGGTCACCCGTATGGTCAGTTCAGTGGCAAAGTCCACCCATTGCGGCGGTTCTAGTTTGATGCGGGCCATAATGTGTTTGGGGTATGCCGGAACGGTGCAATCGAGTGTATTCGGATGCCTGCGCCGCCGCAACCAGCGCCGCTGTAGCACAGCGGCACAGGGGCAGACGGGCGGGGCCGATCTGCTAGACTGGCAAGCACAACAACATACCCGTCTCACCGGCAACAGGAGGAATTAACCATGTACCAACGTATTCTGGTTCCTGTGGACGACAGCGCCACCAGCGCCGCCGCCCTGCGCGAATCCATCCGCTTTGCCCTTGACCAGCATGCCTGCGTGCGGCTGGTGCATGTGATTGATCTGGCGCAGTTCGCCTGGAGCGCGAATGAATTCCTTGATGTGCCGCAGTTGCAGGATTCGCTGCGTAAAAGCGGTGAGCAACTGCTGGCCAGGCACGCCGCGGTGCTGGCTGAACAAAACATCAGCGCCGAGACCGCGTTGCTGGAAGCCTGGGGTGGCAATCTGGCGCGCAGCATCGTCGACGACGCGGCCAGCTGGAAGGCCGACGTGCTGGTGATGGGCACGCACGGCTATAGCGGCTTGACCCATCTTTTGCTCGGCAGCGTGGCTGAAGGCGTGATGCGCCATGCCAGCGTGCCCATCCTGCTGGTGCGGACGCCTGCCCATGCCTGAAGTGATTCCCTTGCAGCCGCTATCGCCTTCCGGCGCGGTGCTGCGCACTGACGACCATGCCCGTGATAGCGCCGGTTTTACTTATATATATCCGGTGGTGTCGCGGCGCGCTGGTGGGGTGTCGATCGGCGTAAATCTGAATCCGAATAACGCCTGTAACTGGGCCTGTGTATATTGCCAGGTGCCGGATTTGCAGCGCGGCGGGCCGCCACCAATCAATCTGGCGCAGCTCGAAGACGAACTGCGCGCCATGCTCACGCAAATCGTGCATGGTGACTTCATGCAAACCCGGGTGCCCGAAAATGCGCGCCGCATCAATGACGTGGCGTTTTCCGGTAATGGTGAACCCACCATGAGCCGGAATTTGGCCCGGCACTGCGGGTGGTGGAGCGGCAACTGGCGGCGTTTGGTTTGCTGGGGCAGATCAAGCTGGTGGTCATCAGCAATGGCAGCCAGATGTACAAGCCGAAGTGCTGCAGGTGCTTGAGCATATCGGCCGCATCAACGGCGAACTCTGGTTCAAGATCGATCGTGCACCGCAGGACGGCTTCAGCCGGTTAATCGGGTGCAACTCAAGCGTGACGCGGTGGCGCGGCATCTGGTCGCGGCCAGCGCGCGCTGCGCGACCTGGGTGCAGACCTGTATGTTTGCGCTGGACGGCCAGTTGCCGAGCGAGGCCGAACTGGCAGGGTATGTGGAGTTTGTCGGGCAGATGAAGCAACAAGCGCCGGGCTTGCGCGGCGTTTTGCTATATGGACTGGCGCGGCCTTCATTGCAGCCGATGGCACCGCGTCTGTCAGCAGCAGATGCTGACTGGATGCAGGCCCTGGCAGCGCGGATCGCTACTCAAGGCCTGGAAGTGAAACTCAGCGTCTAACGCCGGGTGGGGAACTGCGGTCGGATCAGACTTCGCGAACCGGTACGCGCATAGCAGCAGCGGGGCGAGGATGTAGGCGTTCATGGGCTGCTTTTCGCAAGGTCTCGAACAGTTCGGTTTGTATTCTTTGAGAAAGCGCAAAACGCGTAGGTCTTCGCCGCTCAAGTCTTCTAACGGGATTTGTTCCAGATGCACGATGCGCAATAATTCCTGCACCGGGCGCGGCATGCTGCGCCCGCTTTCGTAACGCGATCCACCGCTTTGGGTTACGCCTATCCGGCTCCAGAATTCTTGCTGGTTGAGTCCGGTTTGACGTCTTATTTCCCTCGGGTTATCCATGGGGAAGTTCATGGGGGCCTCCTGTGTGTGTGCCGATTTATGCCAAATGATTAAAAAAAATAGGATGACGTCATCTTACTGACGCCGCCCCGGCATAATCACGTGAGTTTTTGGTTTTTTTGGGCTGGTTATTAATTACGTCTTGTTGCACGAAACTTCTTGAAATAAAAGCGAAATGAGCGATTTCCTTACCGAAATTTCAGCCGCCTTATTGGAATGCGATATCAATGAGAAAATGCGTCGCGTCGCTGCGATTGCCCCACTCGGTACGCTGATTTTCGACCCCGCGGCTGCACCGCCGCAGCGCC
>BBFD01000434.1 GCA_001313065.1 Silvimonas sp. JCM 19000 | reverse complement strand
CCACGCGGCGGCCAGCTCGGTGCGCTCGCCGGGCAGCACAATCACACGCGACTCGCTAATCCAGCCGGTTTGCGACAGCGCGGTTTCCAGCGCGGTCAGCGAGACGCGTTTTTTTCTTCGATCTTGGCGATACGATCGGCGCGCCCGAGCAAACGGAAGGTGCCATCGGCAGCAAACGCCGCCTGATCGGCCGTCACAAACCAGTCCATGCTCGGCAGATACGGCGAGCGCAATTGCAGCAGGCCGTCAGCGGACAGGCGACGTCCACTTGGGGCAGCGCAGTCCAGGCCGCGCTGGGCTGGTCGCGCCAGGCGATGCCACCGGTCTCGGAGCTACCAAAAAAAATTTCGCGCACCGCCAGACCCGATTGCGCGCGGATCTGGTCGGAAGTGGCAGCAGGCAACGGCCCGCCCGAAGAGAAAATGGCGACGTGGTGGCTGGCAACGGCGGCCCAATCCAGGGTATCGGGCAAGCGCTTGAGAAAAGCCGGGCTGGACACCAGCACTTGCGGCACGTGGGCGGCGGCCACGGTCAGCGCCTCGGGAAAAGCCAATGCCTGCGCGGCAAAAGGACGGCCCGACACCAGTGGCCAGATCACGCGGAACAACAATCCATATAAATGCTGTTGCGACACGGTGGCGACCACCAGCGCATCGGCCGGGATGGTGGCGCCAAACACGCTGTCCTGTGCCTGCATCTCATCGTTGAGCTGGGCCAGGCGTTTTTCGATGCACAAGGGTTCGCCGGTGGAGCCGGAGGTAAACACCGCCACGGCACGTTGTGCCGGATCAAGCGGCTTGAGGGGTACGGTTGACGTTGAACGCGCCCAGCCGCAATGATCGGCGCCGGTAAATTCGCCCAGCAAGGCCACGGCGCGCTGACGCATTTGCGCTGCGGTCGCGGGCGTGGCGTCAGCCGGCAGAATGACGCAGCGGCCTGCATGCCAGGCCGCCAGCAACCAGACACTGGCGCGATAACAATCGCTGTCATACAAGGCCACATCGCCCGGCGGCACGCATTGCAACAAGGCGCAGGCACGCGCGACATCCACACGCCATTGCGCGCGACGTATCCAGTGCCCGTCGCGCCACGCCAGCGGCAGACTATCTGCGCCAGCCAGCGCGCCCAGGCTCAAATCCAGTTCAGTGTTGCTCATTTCGTCTCACACGCTGGCGCACCAGCCATTCGCCAGCAAACAGACAGCCCATCGCGATATAAGCGATGACGCCGTTATACAGCGCCCAGATGCGGGCATCGCCCCACAGCACGGTCAGCAAAGCCAGCGTGCCATTGAGCGCAAAAAAATCCACACCACACCACGGTCACCTTGCGCGTATAGCGCACGCCCGAAGGCGGCAGCTCCGGTTCGGTCAACCGCGCCAGCCGTTCGATGACCGTCTGCGGCGCCCGCAAACTGAGCCCGAACACCAGCAGCAAACAGGCATTGACCAGCACCGGATACAAGCGCACCGGTAAGTCATTGCGCGCCAGCAATGCCACGGCGCCACACAAGGCGGCTACCGGCGCCAGCCACGCCATGCCAGGCAAGGCATGGCGGCGGCGCCAGGCCAGCGGCAGCAAGGCCAGGCCTGCCAGCCAGAACGGCCAGTGCAGATAACGGAACAGCCAGAACAGCGCCGGCACGCTTAGCCCGGCCAGCGCTGCTAACCATGCGGGCACGTCAGGCCCCGTGTTCCTGCAACTGGCGATACACGGCTT
This sequence comes from Silvimonas sp. JCM 19000, assembly GCA_001313065.1. Next base: position 1,359 of record BBFD01000434.1, on the reverse strand, counting down.
CGACCACGTCTTCCACCGTACGCACCGCCTTGAATGCCTCCGGCGCCATCTTTTTGCCGGTGGCTTGTTTCAGCCGCACGATCAGATCCACCGCATCGATGCTGTCGATATCCAGATCTTCATACAAACGCGCTTCGGGCTTGATCAGCTCTGGCTTGATTTCAAAGGTCTGGGCCAGCTCTTTGGCGATCCAGTCGTAAATGTCCTGCTTTTGCATGCTGCTCTCCACCCCGCCGCCAGCAACCCGACCACGGGCTGCGGGATTGATCCGTTCATTTGATTTTATTTGGTGCGATGCGTGCCCACATACGCCGCCAACGCCGCCACCGAAGCGAAATGCTGGCGCGTCTCGGCGGAATCTGCGGCAAAGCTCAGGCCGTAACGCTTTTGCAGCGCCACGCCCAGTTCCAGCGCGTCGATCGAATCCAGCCCGAGGCCTTCGCCAAACAAAGGCGCGTCGGTATCGATATCGGCGGGGGAGATTTCTTCCAGATTCAGGCTATCGATGATCAGGGTCTTGATCTCGGCGACCAGGTCAGCTTGGGTCATGTCGCGCTATCTCTTTGCTAAAAAAAATTGTTCTAGCCAGGTGGTTAACCACCTGGCCTGTAATGGCGTTTCGCCGTGCCCGGCCAGCAAGGGCGCCAGTTCGATATCGTCGAGCACATGCACGCAAAAAAATGCGGTTGGCGCAGGGGCGGACGATACCATTTGCTGCGCTTGGTCAGTGTTGGCTCAGACACGGTAATGATGACCGGCGTGATGGTAGCTGGCCCGCGCACGGCAATATTGGCCGCGCCACGCTGAAAATGTTGAGGCTGGCCCGGCTCATCGCGCGTGCCCGCCGGAAAAAATAATCAGGTTGTTGCCGCGCGCCAGCGTATCCAGCCCGGCCTGCACCAGTTCCGGCCCCATCGCATTACTGATATAGCCCGCCATGCGCACGACACCCGCAGTGAAGGGATTCCGCCACATTGCCGCCTTGACCACGCAATCGGGCTGCTCGATCAGGGCCATCAAGATCACCACATCGATAAGCGAAGGATGATTGGGCAGGATCAGCAGGCCACGACGGCGCAGTTTGTCGCGACCATACACAGTCAGCGTCATCGCGCCGGTGATCTGCATCAAACCAACCTGCGCGGCCATGGCCTTATGCACGATGCGTTTGCCCAGTTGCTGCCGCTGCGGCGCGCGCCAGAACAGCCACAACAGAGGCACCAGCAACAACTGCATCAGCACGCCACCGAGGCCGAACAAGATAAACCCCAGCGCAAACAACGTTGCGCGCCACGTCCGCGCCAGCGCGTTCATTGCGCGGGCGTGCGGCTGATGTGCCAGCCGCTCAGGCTGAGCGCC
>BBFD01000433.1 GCA_001313065.1 Silvimonas sp. JCM 19000 | reverse complement strand
GCGAAGCGACAGCGCAGCGCCTCGCCCAACCTCGCCAGAAAAGAACACAGCCCCAAGCAAGCAGTGGTTGTTAAACCAAAGCCGCGTCGGGGCTGTTGCAAGGTAGTCAGGTTGCGGACCGCCGGAACGGAGGAGCCGTAAGCGGGCGTTTGTGCCCGTGCGGACTCCGAGTACCGCCGGGCCGCAAGATGGCTGCCTTGCGGCAGCCCAACAGCTTAAGAGTGGATGTGGCCGTCTTTGTCGATCACGGTCAGGTCGACAAAGGAAGAAGCCCCATGGTCCGACCCCGAAAACTTCACGCGGAAGCCGCCCATATCGTAATCGCTCATGCCTTCCAGCGAAGCAATCAGCTTGTCACGCGTCAGGCCTTTACCCGCACGCTTCAGCCTTCCACCAGTACACGGCGCCGACATAGCTTCCAGGCTGGGATAATCCACATCCTTGATGCCCGCGGCAGTCATGACCTTGATGTAATCAATGGTCACCGGCAGCACCGGGTTGTAAGGCGAAGGCATTACTTGCGACACGATCAAACCGCTGCCGTCGTTTTTGAGTTCAGCGATCAAGGCCTCGGTGCCCACAAACGACACGTTGTAGAACGGGCCGATCGAGTTTTTTGGCGCGCGCCGCGTTGATAAAGGCAGCGCTCGATTTGTACGCCGTCACCATAAACACGGCATTGGCCGGCTTCTTGACGATCAGTTCATTGATGGCACCGGCCACGTCGACCGTGTTGCGCTTGACGGTGGCGGTGGCGTTGATGGTAATGCCGTACTTGGGCGCGGCATCCTGCATGGCCTTCAGGCCAGCCTGACCATAGGCATCGTCCTGGTAGAACACGTTGACGGTTTTCATGCCGATCTTGCTCATGGCCGAAGCCACCCGCGCAGCTTCTTCCTGGTAACCGGCGCGCACGTTAAAGACTTCCTTGATGACCGGGGTACGCAGGCTGGCAGCCCCCGTAAACGGCGCTACAAACGGGATGTGTGCTTCTTTGACGGCGGGCAACGACGCGTTTGACGTTGGCGTACCCACATAGCCAAACAAGGCAAATGCGCCCTGTTTGCTGATCAGTTCTTTGGTATTGGCGGCGGCACGGTCCGGCTCATAGCCATCATCCAGCGCCACCAGTTTGATCTTGCGGCCGTTAACCCCGCCGTGCTGGTTGACGTAGTCGAAATACGCCTTGGCGCCACGATTGACGCCCTGGCCCAGTTTGGCCGCCGGGCCAGACAGGGCGGCCGACTGGCCTATGATGATTTCGCTATCGGTTACACCGGTTTCGGCGTGGGCGTTTATGGCAAGGGCTGCCAGACACGCAATCCAAAGGGCACGCATGGGGACTCTCTTCAGCTAAATGTGGATCAAAGTGGAGCGAAAGCCGCCGGTCCAGAAAACCGGGCAGCCCGACCTCGCGCGCCGGGGACGGGCGAAGTCGAATCATATGTACATTATCAAATAATGATATCAGTCAGCTTGGGCCGACGGGTGACCGCATATGCCAGCACAGCGGCACTTCGTCAGAACATCAAGCATAGACGGGACTTGCCAGATGGCAAAACAGACTGACCAGATGGTCGATGTGGGTGGCTGGGGCGTAAGCAAGCCGCGCATTGTATCGATATCAGTTGGCTTGCGGCAGCCTTTGCTTACTAAAAACCGCAATACAAACCGGTGCGGTGAGCTGGGTTACATCTGCCACAGCAAGACAAGATTACCGGCCACCACGCAGCCGACAATCAGCCAGGCCAAAGCGCTTAGCCATGCCGGGTTGACCTGCGCGCCCATCAGTTGGCGGTTGCTGGTAAAGCGCACCAGCGGCGCAATGGCAAACGGGAGCTGTAAAGACAGCGCCACCTGGCTCAGGATCAATAAACGCCCCAGCGATTGTTCGCCAAACAACAGCACCGCCACTAACGCAGGCACCACGGCCACCACACGCGTCAACACGCGGCGGATGGCGGCAGAGAGTTTCCAGCCAAGAAAGCCTTGCATGATGGTCTGGCCCGCCAGCGTTGCCGTCAGCGTGGCGCTTTGGCCCGCCGCCAGCAAGGCCACGCCAAACAAAATGGGCGCAAGCGCACTGCCCAACAGCGGTTGCAGCAAGCGATGTGCATCTTCGAGCGTGGCGATATGGGTGATGCCGTTGGCGTGAAAGGCGCTGGCCGCGAGGATCAGCATGGAGCGTTCACCATAAATGCCAGCGACAATGCCAGGATCAAATCCCACGTTACAAAGCCAAGACGGTTGGCGCGGCGTTTGGCGTTCTCGTTGGCCGGGCCGCGCACGATCGCCGAATGCAGATACAGGTTATGCGGCATGACCGTCGCCCCGACGATGCCCACAGCCAGCAGGATGCCGGTGCTATCGCCCAGCGGTTGCAACGACGGTACCGCGCCGCCCGCCACCGCCAGCCAGTCGGGCCGCGCCAGAATCAATTCGCCCAGAAACGCCAGGGCCACCGTGCCGACCAGCACATAGACCAGTTTTTTTTCCAGCCGCTTCATATCGCGCTGGGTCAGCCACAGCACCAGCAATGCATCGGCGATGGTCAGCACCACGCCATAGACCACGGGCAATCCAAACAAAAGATTAAGGGCGATGGCGCTACCGATGACTTCGGCCAGATCGCAGGCACAAATTGCCAGTTCGCAGCCCAGCCAGTTCAGCAAATTAACTGTGCGCGAGCTGCGCATGCGGCACATTTCCGCCAGATCGTGGCCGGTGACCACGCCCAGTTTGGCCGACAGATATTGCATGAACAACGCGGCGATATTGGCCGCCAGCACCACCCACAGCAGGGCGTAGCCCAACGCCGAACCGGCGGCCATATCGGTGGCCCAGTTGCCGGGGTCCATGTAGCCGACCGCAATCAGAAATCCCGGCCCGATAAACGTGCGTAAGCGCCGCAGCCAGTTGCGCGAGGCCGCGTGGGCGTTGACGAGTCTAAGCGCCAGCTCGGTCATGATGGTCCTGCGGAGGCAGACAAAGTTGCCCTATGGTGAGCGTGCTGGGCGCGCGCAGCAACACAGCGCGGCGGAACTCTCTGCCAGAAGACCGGGGGCGCTGTGTCAGCATG
>BBFD01000432.1 GCA_001313065.1 Silvimonas sp. JCM 19000 | reverse complement strand
CAGCGGCCTGAGCATCGACGAAGCGGCCGCGCGTGCCAGCCTGTTCGGCCGCGATCTGGGCCTGACCCAGGTCGAGTTTCGCCTGCTCAACACCCTGACCGCCGAACCCGGCCGGATCTTCTCGCGTGACCAGTTGATGGACCACCTCTACCTCGACCGCCGCATCGTCACCGACCGCACCGTGGATAGCCACGTCAAAAAACCTGCGGCGCAAGCTGGGGGAAGTGGGCGAGGAGTGGATCAAGTCAGTCTATGGGGCGGGCTATCGGTTTGAGAACTGAGGCGGACGTGCTACGCGGCTGGCGGCGTGCGCGCTTGCGGGTGCGTACTGGCTGCTGAGCGGGCACCGCGCGTGGCAAGCGGGTAACTGGATGATGACCCGATGCGCGGCGACGCCATGCTCAGTCTGCGGGCGCTTTTTTAGTACTTTTGCGCACACGCTGGCGCGGCTGGTTTTTTTCGCCGGCTACCTGGCGGATACTGCTGGGCCTCCGCCGCCGCGACTCTGCGTAGCCGTTGTTCTTCGTACACATCGTCCAGGGTCCGGCGCTGGCCGCGCGGCTTGACCGTCAGTTCCATATTGGTGGCGCGAAACAGCTGGCCGAGTTTGCTGGCGCCGATTTCGCCCAGGCGGCCGCGTTCCAGCGCCGAGATGGTCGACAGGCTGACGCCGGTGCGGGCAGCCAGTTCGGCTTGTGTGATTTCCGTTGCGATGTGCGCTGCTTTCAGCGCCGCACCCAGTTCAAAGATGTCCATAAAAAATTGAAATACAACGGGTTAAGGGGTTAAAGCGTTATAACGCGCGGTAAATTACTAGTTACGGCATTTGCCCGATGGCGCTCAATAAAACCGCCATTCCTGTTCGCCCAATGCGCCGCGCTCCACCAGATAGCCTTCGATATGGTCGTAAAACACCAGGATACCCACCACGCGTTCGCTGGCTGATTTGGGCAGATGGCCTTTTACCGGCGCGCGTGCGCTGTGTTTCACACCATCGGGCGTTTGCCAGCTGATGCTGAATTCGTCCGGAATCCGCATCGGTGCAAAGTGGTTTTCAAAGTTGTTGATATCGCGCGCACTGGCGATATAACCCGCCGGCACATCGGGGCCGTAGCTCCAGTGGATGTCACTGGCTTCTTTCAGGCTTTTATCCAGCCGGATTTCCAGCTTGTGATAGACCTTGGGGTCGGCGTTGTTGGAATCGGCACAAGCGGCCAGCGCAAGGGCGGCCAACAGGGTGAGGCTGGTGACGAAAGTACGGCGTGACAGCATGAATCTCTCTCAGGCGATAAGGTGGAAGATCATTCAAAAAAATGGCGGTGACGTTCGGCATTGCGTAAAACCTCGTCCATGCCGGCGTACATGGCGTTAAGTACCTGATGCGCCTGAAAATAACGGTTGCGTTGCTGGCCTCGCGCCAGCCGCAAGATGTCCAGCTCCACCAGATCATTGATCGCAGTGTTGGCTGCGGGAAAACTCACGTCCAGCAGTTTGGCCACTTCACGTGTGGACAACACCGGATGGCCAGCCAGCAGGGGCAGCAATTTGCGCACGGTGGCGTGTTTGCGCTTGCCCGCGTCGTTCAGCAACTGCGTCCATTGCGCGAGCAATGTTTCCAGCTGAGCGATCAATCCCACCGTGTGTTGGCAAGATGCGATCACGCACTCCAGAAACAGCGCCACCCATGGGCCCCAATCCAGCTGCATCTGTACGCCAAGCAGCGCATCGTAATAGGCCTGCTGCCGCAGTTTGAGAAAGCTCGCCAGATGGACGGGAGGGTCACCTTCCGCGAGAAACATCAGCGGTAACAGCATGCGGCCGGTCCGGCCGTTTCCATCACGAAACGGGTGGATGGCCTCGAACTGCACGTGGGCAATCGCAGCGCGGGTTAGCACGGGCGCAAACATCACGTCTTCGGGCTCGTACTGCAGTAGACCCTCCAGGTCGGCCATCAATGCGGGAATGGCTTCGGGCGGGGGCGGTACGTAACGCGCCAGTTCCAGCGTGCTACCAATGTAGTTCTGAATAGTCCGGTATTCGCCGGGCTGCGCACGGGGTTCGCGCGCCATCAAGATCGCATGCAGGTTGCAGATCAGCGCCTGGTTTAATGCAGCGACGCCGTTTTGCTGGATAGCCTCCGCGCCATGCATCCAGGCCTGTACATAGGCCAGCGTTTCACTGGCATCGGCGTCGTCCGGCGCATCTTCGGCACCCAGCGCAAGTTCATACAGCAGCAGCTCATCAAAGCCGGTACGCGTGCCCTCGATCTGACTGCTGCCTACCGCCTCGCGGCGATTGAGTGTGCGGATCAGTAAATCGGCGTACGGAAAGCGCCGCATGGCGTCGGACAATCCATCCAGCTCGCGTCGGGCATGCGCGATCAATGCTGCATCCACGCCGGTATCCAGCCGGTGCGGGACAGGCAATGGCATCACGCAAACGCGCCACTGCGCTCTGGAATGGGCACAGCGGTGGCGCGAAGACGCGGATGGAGATCATTTTTTTGCGCATCAGAAACCTTTAATAGCGTAGGGCCTAATTAAAGGTTTATACCAGAAAGCTTTAATAAGCAGCCTAGCTATTAAAGTTTTCTGGCTGGTCGCGCGGGGTCACCCACGGCCGGTAGGACCGCTAAGCAATGGCCTGGCGGCCCGATTTGCCGCCTGAGTGGCACTGAAATTACAGAATCTGCAAGCTAGTATCCAGCCACGGGATACCAAATTCGCCCGGCCGCCCCATAGAGCCGCAAAGGCCGATTCGGCGCGCCACCGCCCTGGCTTAACCCCAACTGAGGATGTGGACAGATGCAACACAGCAAACTTTGGCTGGTCAGCGCTGCGCTGGCCGTTCCGGTCGCGTACAGCAGCGCGGCTACTTATCCGGCCTGGCAAGAAGGGACCACGTACGCCGTGGGCACCATCGTCAGCTACAACGGGCATGATTATCAGGCGCTGATTGCGCATACCGCTTATGTGGGGGCGGGCTGGAATCCGGCTGTGACGGTGGGCTCGCTCTGGAAAGATCTGGGCGTAGATACTGGCAGCGCCACGCCGACGCCTGCCCCCACGCCAGCGCCGACACCGGCTCCTACAC
>BBFD01000431.1 GCA_001313065.1 Silvimonas sp. JCM 19000 | reverse complement strand
CCGCTGACAGCCCGTGCGCCAGCCCCGCCGCCGTCAGCCCGCCCACCAGCGCGATCACGGCGCCCACGGACAAATCGATTTCGCCCAGCAGCAAGACATAGGTCATGCCAAACGCAATGACCGCGATGATGGACACCTGCAACACGATATTCAGCAGATTGTTCAGCACCAGAAAATTGGGCGACAAACACGAGAACAGCACGCCCAGCGCAATCAGGCCACAGATAATGCCGCCGTATTGCCGCACCGCCTCATGCTTGAGCAGGCGGGCCAGCGGCAGGGTGGATGCCGCACTTAGCGGCAGTGGGTTGGTATTGGTTTCACTCATAGTTCGTATGCTCCCGTGGCCAGCGCCATAACCGTTTCCTGGCTTAAACCGGTGGTCGTTAATTCCGTAACCAGATGGCCTTCACGCATCACCATCAGCCGGTCGCTCATGGCAATGGCTTCGGGCAGCTCGGACGACACCAGAATGACGGCGGTGCCTGTGCGGCAAGTTCACGGATGATGGAATAGATTTCGAATTTGGCGCCGACGTCCACGCCGCGCGTGGGTTCATCCAGAATGAGCAAGCGGGGTTTGATCGCCAGCCATTTCGAAAAGACAATTTTCTGTTGATTACCGCCGCTGAGATGTCCGGCGGGAATACGGTCGCTGGCAGTCTTGATCTTGACGCGCTGAATGGACGCGGCGGTGACGGCGGCTTCCAGTTCCGGCCGGACCAGACCACGCCGTCCACCCCCGTGCTGAAAGAACACCATATTGATATTGCGGGCCACCGAGTGGCCCAGCACCAGGCCTTGTTCTTTGCGGTTCTCGGTGACATACGCAATACCGGCGGCGATGGCATCCGCGGGCGAGCGCAAGCGGGCGATCCGGCCGTCGACCCAGATGGTGCCGACATCGGGCTTGCCAAGCCAAACAGCGTGTTCATCACATCAGTACGCCCGGCGCCCACCAGGCCAAAAAAAAGCCGACGATTTCGCCGGGGCTGACCGTAAAACTGACCCCCTTGAATTTGCCGTTGACCGCCAGATCATGCACTTCCAGCAAAGGCCGGTTTGCGGGCGGGTGTTGCGGCGGCAAAGCGGGGGGATAGATATCGTCCAGCGGGCGGCCAACCATCAGCGTAATCAGCTGTTCGATACTGGCTGCGCCCTTCTCTACCGTGCAGATATATTCGCCATCGCGCATCACCGATATGTCATCAGAAATCCGCAGGATTTCTTCCATGCGATGCGAGATATAAACCACCGCCTTACCTTGTGCGGTCAGGCGCTGAATGATGTTGAACAGGATTTCGGCTTCGTTATCGCTCAGCGACGAGGTGGGCTCATCCATGATCACGACGCGTGCGGGCGTGCTCAACGCTTTGGCGATCTCCACCAACTGGCGTTGTGCCATCGACAAAGAGGCGACGCTGGCGCTGGCCGGGATACGGATGCCCAGTTCTTCCAGCAGGCTTGCGCCTGACGCTGGACGACCTTGTGATCGACGATGCCCCAGCGCTGCGGTGGATTGATGGAAAAAAAATATTCTCGGCCACGCTCAGATTGCTGGCCAGGCTCAGTTCCTGAAACACAATGGCCACGCCCGCGTTGTGCGCATCGGTGGGTGTGGCAAACCGCACCGGCTGGCCACCTAGCCATAGTTCGCCGGCCGAGGCTGATGCACGCCCGCGAGGATTTTCATCAATGTGGACTTGCCGGCGCCGTTTTCGCCGAGCAGCGTGTGGACGCGGCCAGCGAGGACTTTAAGCGAGACATTTTTTTGAGCGCTTCAACATTGCCGAAAGACTTGGCGATATTGCGCGCTTCGAGCAGTACTTCAGGGGATGGCATGGTCACCGCGACTCCAGTACGGTCAGCAAGCCGCCAGCCTGGACACGGCCGACGGCGGTATGGCACACCTGGACCGGTTAGCGGGACTTGGCGGTGTACACGCCCGGCTCTACCGGTATGCTTTTCGGCACGGTTTTTCCTTCACCGATCTGCACTGCGGTATCGACCGCCAGCGCGCCCATTTTTTTCGGGGTACTGGCGTATCACGGCCACGAAAGTGGGGTCTTTATCGACCGTGTTGCGCGCTTCTTGCATACCGTCAAAACCAATCACCTTGATTTTGCCGGCCTTACCGGCCGACTTGACGGCAAGCGTGGCCGCCAGCGCCGCATCATCGCCAAAGCCAAAAAAATGCCGCTGATCTGCGGATTGGCCTGCAGCATGTTTTGCGCAGCAGTCAGCGCTTCGGCCCGGGTAATGCCCGGCTGGATAGACACGATTTTCAGGCCCGGATATTGCGCGATACCCTTCTTGAAGCCTTCGACCCGATCCACCACCGATTGCACGGTCGGATAATGAATCACGCCGATTTCGCCTTTGCCATTCAGCAACTGGCCCATCAACTGCCCGGCCTTGACGCCGCCCGCAAAGTTATCGGTTGCAATATGCGAGGTGACTTCCGCCCCCACCGCCGGGATATCGACCGTAATCACTGGAATACCCGCCGCCCTGGCCTTGAGAATTGCCGACTTCACCCCTTTGGAATCAACCGGCGAAATCACGATCACGTCGACTTTGCGCGTAATAAAGTCTTCGACGTCCGAGACCTGTTTGTTCAGATCCTGGTTGGCAATCGCGACTTGCAGTCTGGCGTGCTCTTTGCCGGCTTCTTGTTTCATGGCGTCGGCCAGCGACACATAAAACGGATGTTGCTGCGTTAATAGCGAGGCACCAATCGTGATGTCCTTGGCCATGGCAGTGGCCGCAATGCCGCCCAACATCAGCGCCAGCAGCGTCTGTTTGAATGAGGTCATGTCAGAGTCGTCCTTTATTTGAGTGTGGGGTGCGGGTTGGTTAGCAATACGTGATGCTCAGAGACGCGTTTGACCGTAAACGGATGCCGGTCCAGCACAGCGCTGAGGGTATGAAACGTGCTCACATCCACGATGACGCCGTCGACCATGGTCAGGTCTCCGATTTCAAACTCCCCGGGGGCGTCCGAGCCGATCAGGCTCGCCAGCACCAGGGTCTGGCCGGCATGGCGCAGGGCGGTGCGAAACACCCGCCCCGTGCCACGGACGGGCCGTACATCTTG
>BBFD01000430.1 GCA_001313065.1 Silvimonas sp. JCM 19000 | reverse complement strand
CCCACGCCACGCTGATGGAATCGGCCTCGTCGCAAGGCCAGGGCGGCGTGGACACGCTGTCGCGCCAGACCCGCGCGCTGTTTGCCAATGCCGAAATCGAAAATGGCGCATTCGCCAAACGCCTGGCTTTCAATCTGTTCCCGCTGCCGCAACAGCAATCCGAACATATCCGCAATGTGGTTAACCAGCAGCTGGGCGCGCCGCTGCTCGATAGCGTGCAACGCGTACAAGTGCCGTTGTTCTTTGGCCATGGCGCTACCCTGGCGGTGCGCCTGATCCAGGAAACCAGCAAAGAAGCCGTAATTGCCGCCCTGCGCGCCAGCAGCGGTTTGTTTGTGCTGGACGCCGAAGGCCCGGCGGGCATCGCCACGCCGCAAGACGTGATCGGCGCCGATCTGGTGTGGATCAGCCAGGTAGAAGTCAGCGCCGATGGCAAGACCGTCACGCTGTGGGCCGTGGTGGATAACGCGCGTTTGGGCGCGATGGCCGTGGTGGCCGAACTGCTGGGCGCTGCCCGTCACTGATCGCCCCGGCGAAATCAAGAATCAAGGAATTGTGAGCATGCTGCCTGCTATCAATGCACGCCTGGCGGACGAACTCGCCTGTCGCGAAGCCCAGGTCACCGCCGCCGTCCAGTTGCTGGACGAAGGCGCCACCGTGCCGTTTATTGCGCGTTATCGTAAAGAAGTAACCGGGGGTCTGGATGACACCCAGTTGCGTAATCTGGAAGTGCGATTGCGCTATCTGCGCGAGCTGGAAGACCGCGTGGCGCGGTGATTGCCAGCGTGCAAGAGCAGGGCAAGCTCACCCCGGAACTGCAAGCGGCGTTGTTGACGGCCGATAACAAGCAACGGCTGGAAGATCTGTATTTGCCGTTCAAACCCAAGCGCCGCACCCGGGCGCAGATTGCGCGCGAAGCCGGGCTGGACCCGCTGGCGCAAGGTCTGCTGAGCGACCCGACGCAACACCCCGAAGCCAGCGCCGCCGCGTTTGTCGATGCCGAAAAAAGGCGTGGCCGATGCCAAAGCCGCACTCGACGGCGCGCGCGCCATCCTGATGGAGCAGTTCTCGGAAGACGCCGAACTGGTCGGGGCGCTGCGGCAACATGTAGCCACGCAAGCGCACGTCAAAACCCGGCTGGTGGAAGGCAAGGCGGAAGAGGGCGCCAAATTCTCCGATTACTTTGAATACGACGAACCGTGGCGTGACGTACCCTCGCATCGCGCATTGGCGGTGTTGCGGGGCCGTAACGAAGGCATTCTGACCTTGGCATTGCCACTGCCAGAAGAACTGGACGAGACCGCCAAGCCCACCGGCCCGGGCGTGTGCGAGCTGAAAATCGCGCGCCGCTTTGGCATTGAAAATCAGGCCGTGCAGCGGACAAATGGCTGCAAGACACCGTGCGCCTGACCTGGCGTGCCAAGATCGCGCTCAGCCTCGAAGCCGAACTGATCAACCAGTTGCGCGAACGCGCGGAAGGCGCCGCCATCCAGGTGTTCGCCAACAATATGAAAGACCTGTTGCTGGCCGCCCCGGCTGGCCCGCGCGCCACCATGGGCCTCGATCCTGGCATCCGCACCGGCGTGAAGGTGGCCGTGGTCGACGCCACTGGCAAGCTGCTGGATACGCACACTGTGTATCCGCATGAGCCACGGCGGCAGTGGGATGAATCCATTGCCGTGCTGGCCGCACTGGCCAGCAAACACAAGGTGGAGCTGATCGCCATCGGTAACGGCACCGCCAGCCGCGAAACCGACAAGCTGGCGGCCGAGATGATCAAGAAATACCCCGAGCTGAAGCTGACCAAGCTGGTGGTGTCCGAAGCCGGTGCCTCGGTGTATTCGGCCTCCGAGCTGGCGGCCAAAGAATTTCCGACGCTGGATGTGTCGTTGCGCGGGGCGGTGTCGATTGCGCGCCGCTTGCAAGACCCGCTGGCCGAACTGGTCAAGATCGATCCCAAGTCGATTGGCGTGGGCCAGTATCAGCATGACGTTAACCAGCTGGATCTGGCGCGCTCGCTCGATGCGGTGGTGGAAGATTGCGTCAACGCCGTGGGCGTGGATGTGAACATGGCGTCGGTGCCGCTGCTGACGCGTATCTCGGGCCTGAATGCGACGTTGGCGCAGCAGATCGTCAACTGGCGCGATAGCAACGGCGCGTTTCGCAATCGCAAAGAACTGCTGAAAGTGCCGCGCCTGGGCGAGAAAACCTTCGAACAAGCGGCTGGCTTTTTTGCGCGTAATGAATGGCGACAATCCGCTGGATGCCTCCGCGGTCCACCCGGAAGCGTATCCGCTGGTAGACAAGATTGTGGCGCGGGTGAATCGCCCGGTTAAATCGCTGATTGGCGACGTGAGCTTTATCAAACAGCTGAAACCGGCCGAGCTGACCGATGAGCGCTTTGGCTTGCCCACCGTCAAAGACATCCTGCAAGAGCTGGAAAAACCGGGTCGTGATCCGCGCCCCGAGTTCAAAACCGCCAGCTTTGCCGAGGGCGTGGAAGAGATTGCCGATCTGCAGGTCGACATGGTGCTGGAAGGCGTGATTACCAACGTCACCAACTTTGGCGCGTTTGTGGATATTGGCGTGCATCAGGACGGCCTGGTGCATATCTCGATGCTGAGTACAAAGTTCGTCAAAGACCCGCGCGAAGTGGTCAAGGCGGGCGATGTGGTCAAGGTCAAAGTGCTGGAAGTGGATGCCAAACGTAAACGCATTGCGCTCACCATGCGTTTGAGCGACGACAGCCAGAAGCGCGCCAACGAAAGCGGCGTGCAGGCGCAGGGCATGAGCAAGGGCGACAAACGCCACGTGCAACGCCAGCAGCCCGCCGAGCCGCAAAATGCGCTGGCCGCCGCCTTGTCCGGACTGAAATTGAAGCGCTAAACAAGGTCGGCGCTGATTGACACTGGCCCTGCAGTTCGTGGACATTGCTCAGGCTTTACGCGGGCGCAGCGTCCACGCGCCAGATTGTTGATCCGCCGACCTTTTGTTTAACTGCGAGCCGCATGAATCGCTTTGCTGATCACCTTGTTGTCTGGGCCCGCGCCGCTGCGCTGGCCGCCCTGTGTTTGAGCGTCGCCACCCCGGCTGG
>BBFD01000429.1 GCA_001313065.1 Silvimonas sp. JCM 19000 | reverse complement strand
CCCCCGCTTCGCATTCGCGCGCTTTGGTTTGGTCCGCGCCGATGGCCTGGCCGCTGTCGGCGTCGATCCAGCGCCAGCGCACGGGCTGTTTGCCCGCAGCCAGCATAGGCACTGACCACATCACCACCCACGAATCCGCCACCTTGCCCAGCAAAGCCAGTTTGGGCAACGCGGCGGGGTCAACTCCGGCCAGCATTACTTCAAGCGGATAAACCTCGCTGTCGGCACAGTCGAGTTTGCTGCACAGGCGCACGGTCAGCGCGTGGGTGCCCGCCGCCAGCTCGCGCAGTTGCGTGCTGGCGCTTTGGGTATGGTCGGTGTTTTCGTTGAAGGTGGTGGATTCATAAACCACGCGGCCCTGGTCCAGCACCTGCCAGTAATGGCCCGGCGTGCCCCACCACATATGCCAGGTCAGTTCCAGCGGCTCGCCGGTGCTGACGTTGGGCAGCCATTCGATCTCGGGCACGCTGGGGCTGCCGATGGCCTGGTCGGTGCCGCCCACCCAGGTATTGCCGCTCACGCTGGTGCAAAGCGGGCTGCCGTCGATATTGGCGTTGCAGAGGCGTACTTCAAATAAATGGCGGCCGGCGGCCAGGCGGCGCAGCGTGTATTCGCCGCTTTGTACCGCGACGGCGCGGGCGCTGATATCGGGTTTGCTGGATGACACCAGCGTGCGCTGGGTGAAGTCCTGACTGCGTATGGCCAGCACGCCGTTGTCGTAGATTTCCCAATATTGCGCGGTGGTGCCGAAATTGATGTCCCAACCTATACGCAGGCTGTCGCTATCCAGTTTCTCCGGGATGGCGTCGAGTGCCGGTTTGATTGGGGCCTCGGCGCTGCGTGGCGGGAAATGTTCGCCGCTGTATTGGATGGCAGGCAGCGGCTGGATGCTGGGGTCATTGCCGGGTGCGGGGTCGGGCGCGGCCAGGTCGGTGCAGTCGAGCATGCCGCCCCGCGCCGGTTTGCAGACCCGGTTGCCCGGCTGCTGCGCTTCTTCTGGGGTCAATAAAGTGGCGTACGCAGTACTGCTCAGCCCCGCGTAGCCCAGCGCCCATATCGTCAGCATCGCCGGCGCAATCCGGCGCCATGGTTCTCGCATCCGTGCATCCTCTTTTTTGTTTTGACCACGCAACAACCGCTGCCCGGATGGCGGCTTCGGCTTATTCGCAATGCTCCAGTTGTAGCTGCAAAATGCGCTCGCCGCGAAATTCGTTCACCGAGATCGAAAACACCGCCGTCACTTGTTGCGGCAGCGTGTCCGGATGTTGAAAGCGGATGGCATCCAGCACGTGGCCATAGCGCGTGCGCAGTTTTACCTTGAGATGGCGTTCGCCCACCACCCTTTGTTCCAGCACGCGAAATTCGTCATGAAACCGCGGCGCCGGAAATCCCTGGCCCCAGACCTGGCGGTCCAGTTTCTCGGCGACGGCCATGCTATAGCCGTCTTCGGGCAAGGCGCCGTCGGTCTCGATTACGCGTTCCAGTGCGCTGGTGGGCATCAGCTCGCGACACACCGCTTCAAAGGCCTGCTGGAAAGTTTCAAAGTCGCCCGGGCGCAAGCTCAAGCCTGCTGCCATGGCGTGCCCACCAAATTTGAGGATCAGCCGGGATGGCGTTTGGAGACCAGGTCAAGCGCGTCACGTAAATGCAGGCCCACGATGGAACGGCCAGAGCCTTTGATTTCATCGGGCCCGCCATCGGCAAACACAATGGTGGGGCGATGAAAGCGGTCTTTAACGCGCGAAGCAACGATGCCAACCACGCCCTGGTGCCAGTCAGCGCGATACAGCGCCAGGCTGTAGCTGGCTTCGCAGTCGAGGCTGGCAAGCACGGTTTCGGCTTCGTCGCGCATACCGGCTTCGATGTCGCGGCGCGCACGGTTCATCTGGTCCAGTTCTTGTGCCAGCGGCAGCGCGGCGTCGACGCTCCCGGCCAGCAAGCAGGCAATGCCCAGGCTCATATCGTCAAGACGGCCAGCCGCGTTCAGGCGCGGGCCGAGGGTAAAACCGAGGTCAAAACAAGTGGCTTTGTAGGGATCGCGCCCGGCGGCGGCAAACAGCGCCATCACGCCCGGACTGGCGCGACCGGCCCGCATGCGTTTGAGGCCCTGTTCGACCAGGATGCGGTTATTGCCGTCCAGCTTGACTACATCGGCACCGTGCCCAGCGCCACCAGATCGAGCAACTGGCCCAGGTTGGGCTCGGCCTGGTCGGCAAACACGCCACGTTGGCGCATTTCGGCGCGCAAGGCCATCAGCACGTAAAACATCACGCCCACGCCCGCCAGATTGCGCGACGCAAAAGTACAGCCGGGCTGGTTCGGGTTGACGATCAGCGTCCGGCAGCGCGTCGCCGGGCAGATGGTGATCGGTAATCAGCACATCGATCCCACGCGCCTTGGCGGCGGCAACACCGGCCACGCTGGCGATGCCGTTATCCACGGTCACCAGCAGATGCGGGTTTTTTTTGCGCGGCCAGCGCCACGATTTCGGGGGTCAGGCCGTAGCCGTATTCAAAGCGATTGGGCACCACAAAATCGACGATGCCGCCCAACAAACCCAGGCCACGCATGGCTACGGCACAGGCCGTGGCGCCGTCGGCGTCGTAATCGGCCACGATCAGAATGCGCTCTTGCGCGGCGATGGCGTCGGCCAGGCGGCGCGCGGTTTCGGCTATGCCTTTCAGGCCGGCAAAGGGCAGCAGCGCGCCAGTTCGTGTTCCAGATCGGTGGGTTCGCTAATGCCGCGAGCGGCGTACAAGCGGGCTTCCAGCGCCGACAGGCCGCTTTGCAGCAAGCGGGCCTCAAGCTCGGCAGGAATGGAACGGGGCTGGATTCGGGGCATGGCAGACCAGGTTGGGTGCAACACAAACAATCGGAACAACACGCGTCGCGCGCGCGGACGGTATTAAAACGGCAGGCGTTTGCCTTGCCAGAAGCGCCACCGCAGGCTGCGTCGGTGCGCACTTGCCAGCCCGCATCGGGCGCGGTCAGGGTCACGCTGCTGACACTGCCCTCCTGCAACCGGCCAGCAACGGCGCAAACCAGTGCTGCTCCAACGCTTGCCACGCGGCATACCAGGCTTGCGCATCGTTAG
>BBFD01000428.1 GCA_001313065.1 Silvimonas sp. JCM 19000 | reverse complement strand
TGCGCATTGATAAAAGGAGGCGCAACAGTAGATTTCCAGGACGGCAACGGAAACACACCACTCTGGCGCGCATTGATGACTCCGAGCCCAAGCCTTTCTCTTTTAAAGATGTTTTTTGGAAGCCGGTGCAAACCCCGATACTGCCAACAACAGCGGGGTTTCTTCGTTATTGCTTGCCGAGAGAATGGCGCCCACTCAACCAGAAAGCAAAGCCATCCTTGCACTGCTTAAGCAATACTCGGGCAAATCAAAAGATTAAGCGCGCGGCGATCCTCCCACTTGGTGTGGCGCCAGCTGCCAAACTGCCAAGGAATTTTGCGATGAACCTGATCCAACAACTTCACATCGTTTTCAGTGCCAGGATGCGCCCGGAATCGCTTCGAGACTCAATTGAGCTCGAAGAATGGGAGCAAAAAAAATCTGGCTCATATCGGCCGTTTTCCCTGGACCGAACTTACCGCCGAGGACTGGGAAAAAAAATGTTCGGACGTCATTAGCTGGCTTTCGCCCGCAGCCTTTTGCTATTACTTGCCCAGTATTATCAAGGTCACCGTAGAAGAAAATTTTCCGAACCTGATCGCGGTAGCTTCAATTGTCATGATGTTGGATAGAAGCCCAAGAACGGACTGGTGGGATGATTTTTTTTCGAAAAAAGATGGACTTTATTGACGACTCAAGAATGTGAAGTGGTACAAGACTGGCTGTTCTGGATAGCCAGCAATCCTGAGACAGCTTACTCGGACGACTCGCTCGAACGGTCTGTCGCCACGGTGAATTTATTAATCTCTCTAAAAAAAAACCACTAGCTATTTGCCAACGGAGCGTCAGACCGTATCTTGCTTCGCCGGCCAAGAATAAGAAAATGGCGCGCGCATATACCAATAGAACTCGCGCGTTCCCCTTGCTTTGTACCGCGAATGTCTCGGATTCAATCCGTTGATCTGCCATCAGAGCGATAGCCCAGCGTATGTTCCACTCACGTCAAACCTTCATGCCATGCTTTGGCTGCTTTGATCGTCGCGGCTCCGCTTGGGCGGAAGCAAGTTGGGGTTGAGCTTTAGCTAGTCGTATTATTTAAACGGTGGCTCGTCCTCTGTAAGTGCTGCAATGGTTGGGGTACAACGCCGGCTAACGTTACTGGGGGTAATACATGGAAATGGTAACTATATTCTTGGAACACCGCTGGTTATCTATTTACACTTTTTTTTGATCTTGGGGTCTTGGGGTTTACATGCACGCTTACTTAATGTTCTCAGCAAACGGCATAAGGATTTGTATTCAAATTTAAGCCCGAACATTCTTCAAGACACTGATTTCAACGGCTCGTCAGAGCGACTTAGCTCATTTATTTGGTCGTTCAAATTTCTTCGAATCAACGATCTTGAGGTAAGCATATATTGCTTACTCTTGATAATGACGACGGTTGGTGCACTTGCCGTTTTTTTTATCGTTATGCTTTTCTGACGATAATTCATGCAGAACGCCCATCCTCTGGAGCTGTTTGTGTTCCTGCCAAGGTCTGTTTGACTGGGCGCCTGAGATAAGGAAATTGCGCGTAGTAGTAACGGGTTCTGTGATTAGGATCCGTACTTGGGGCGGTATATCCAGAGCGATCCAATTGGGTTGGCCGGAGGCCTTAATACCTATGCATATGGTGATGGCAACCCTGTCACCGAATCCGACCCAACGGGGCTATTTGTAGCAAGCGGACTTGAGGAGGAATCCTGGGGATGCAAATAATGCTCGGGGCAAGGGGCATCGTGCTGCCATCAGAAAAAAATGAAGAAAAAAATTAAAAAATTTAGATAAATGTGTGGGGTGCAAATAAATGAGCGATTTTAATATTGATAAATATCATGATGATTTTTTTACGAAATTCAACTTTCATCTGAGCCATGGAAAGTCAATAACTGGCGAGCCCAAGCGATCATTCGCAGGTGTGATTCTGCCGAAATCGTTGACAGGATTTTTTTGTAGTTGACGCGGATAGAAATTGCGCAGAAATGATATTGCACGAAAAAATTTCCGCACAAATTGGAGAGTATCCGCGTCCTCCTTATCAGTGGGGGCGGGTTGAAATTAGACGGCTCCTTGTTGACTATCGTAATTATAATAATAATTTAACGATGATTTTGGTGAGATTGCAGAGCGCCCTTTCTCAAGGAAAACTGAATGAGGAAATACTTCACGAATTATTTTGGGAAGCAAGAGAATATGCCGAAAAAAAGGCAGCGTGGCTTTTTTCAGACAGGCTAAATAAACTGTCAGATTCAGAAAAAAATGGAATTACTTACGTCGTCTGATGAGACTTATGCTAATTTTTTTTCTGATCCAGCGTCTCTGGATGACCTAGATGGGCGTGACGCATTATTCGGTTTTATCGTGAATCCATCGACCAGAGTCGCCTAGGCTCATGAACTACATTTAGAAAAAATGGAATTCAAGTTCAGGTAAATAAGCCGCTCAAGCCTGCATCGGCAGCGCAGGCATTCCAATTATTCCCTCGATGAAACCGAGCGGTTTCGAGCAGGAGATTTTTTTTAATACAGGGTTGGTATCGAAAATCATATGGTACGGACACAAGAGACAATAAAAAAAATATTTGATTTCGATCACTATAGCGATCATCTTTCTTGCTACATTGTCTTTTGGATATGAAATTGAAATAACGCAGCCCACTGCAGTTTTTTTTCAGAAAGAAGACAATACCCCACTTAGTGCAAGGCCCGTTTTTTTTATGTTAAAAAAAAGGGGACATGGTTGAGCTGGTAGGATGTATCGACGACGGAAGCAATGTTTTTTTTCAAGTAAAGACAAAGAATGGCAAAACCGGCTATATGTACAATTTGCAATACAAAGTAGTACGCCGGTTCATTTTTTTCGATCGAAGGAATAAATAACTTATTTGCTCACCCCGTTAACAAAGCGCAATGCCACGTCATGGCCATTGAATATGCCACTAAATAACACCACATTTCAGAATCTACCGGCGAACCGCCCGAACAGGGATCGACGGCGTTTATGCAGGAAGACTCTCTTTCGGAATAGGCTAACCCTCGATATAACAATCCAAGCCAGTTTATGAGAGGCCGGGAGATGACTAAAAGAATTG
>BBFD01000427.1 GCA_001313065.1 Silvimonas sp. JCM 19000 | reverse complement strand
CCAGGGGTGGGCGTCGGCGTGGCTGCGGGCGTCGGGGAGGGCACCACATTGCTACCGCCGCCGCCACCGCAGGCGCTTAATGCCAGCACCATGCCCAGCGTGATCCAACCGGTAGTGCGTGCTTGCCTGCCGCCATTGCTGTGTCCTTAGCGCCTGTGTCAGAGTTGCCCGCCTCTTTTGCGTGTAAGGGGGCGGGTCGCTTTGAATCCTATATCAGAAATGTCTCAATGGCCTGGCAGGGGGCTGTTTCGCCGACAAAACGGTACGCGTCGGGTGAAGTGCGCTACAACGGCCGCCGCCGCATGCATAAAAAAAAGGGTGAGCATGGCTCACCCCTTCACGTTTGCGCGCAAGCGCTGACTTAGCCTTGCAAGCCGTTATGCCGCAACAATGCATCGTTGCTGGGCGCGCGTCCGCGGAACGCAATAAACGAATCCAGCGCCGGACGGCTACCGCCGCGCGCGAGGATTTCCTTGCGGAAGCGTGCGCCGGTTTCAGCATTCAACACGCCGGTTTCTTCAAACGCGGCATAGGCATCGGCCGATAACACTTCGGCCCACTTGTAGCTGTAATAACCAGCCGAGTAGCCACCAGCAAAGATATGGCTAAAGCTGTTGGGAAAGCGGTGATATTCCGGCACACGCGGCGCATCAAATTCTTCCAGCAACTGGAAGTAGCGCTGCAGCGCTTGCGGGCCGGTGGTGTCGACGTGCAATTCCATATCAAAAAAATCGAGAACACGACCTGGCGGATCATTTGCGAACCCGACATAAAGTTCTTGGCCGCCAGCATCTTGTCGAACAATTCGCGCGGCAACGGTTCGCCGGTATCAACGTGGCGCGTCAACTGCGGCAGCAACTGCCATTCCCAGCAGAAGTTTTCCATAAACTGGCTGGGCAGCTCGACCGCATCCCACTCCACGCCATTGATGCCGGATACATCGCGCTCGTTCACTTCGGTCAGCAAATGATGCAGCGCGTGGCCGGTTTCATGGAACAGCGTGATGACATCATCGTGCGGCAGCAGCGCGGGCTTGCCGTCCACGCCTTCGGCAAAGTTACATACGATGAGCGCCACCGGCGTCTGGATGCCGCCATCGGGCAAGGCATGGCGGCTACGCACTTCATTCATCCACGCGCCGCCTTGCTTGCCTTCGCGCGCATACATATCCATATACAGGCCACCGACCAGGCTGCCGTCTTTGTTACGCAACTCGTAATAGCGCACGTCTTTGTGCCACACCGGTGCTTCGGCCGGTACAAACTGCAAGCCGTACAGCGTTTCCACCAGGTGGAACAAGCCGGAAATCACCGTCGGCTCGGTAAAGTACTGTTTTACTTCTTGCTCGGAGAACGCATAGCGCTGCTCGCGCAGCTTTTCTGCGGCAAAGGCCTGATCCCACGGCTGCATATCGTCAATGCCGAGCGTGTCTTTGGCATATGCCGACAATTCGGCGCGATCCGCCTGCATATACGGCCGCGCGCGCTGGCCCAGGTCACGCAAGAACGCCAGTACTTCAGCCGGCGAGGTGGCCATCTTGGTTTCCAGCGATTCGGCGGCGTAGCTCTCAAAGCCCAACAGCGCGGCGGCTTGCTGGCGCAGATTGTGGATTTCGTCGATCAGCGGGGTGTTGTTCCACTCGGTTTTGCCAAACTCGGCGGCGCGGGTGGCGTAGGCGTGATAAATCTTTTCACGCAGGGCCCGGTTGTTGGCGTATTGCATCACCGGAAAATAGCTCGGCATTTTCAGCGTCAGCTTGTAGCCCGGCTTGCCATCGGCTTCGGCAGCGGCGCGCGCGGCGGCCAGGTTATCGGCGGGCACGCCATCCAGCTCGGCCGCGTCATCGATATACAGCGCAAATTCGTCCGTGGCATCGAGCACGTTTTGCGAAAAGCGCGTGGTCAGATCGGACAGTTTTTTTTCTGCAATTTCTTTGTATTGCGCTTTCTGCGCCGGGGCCAGTTCGGCGCCAGACAGGCGGAAGCCGCGAATCGCATGCGACAACACCATTTTGCGTTCGTCGCTGTAAGCGGCAAATTCGGCGCTCTCGGCCAGTGCCTTGTAATGCGCATACAAGGCTTCGTTCTGGCCAGATCGGTAAAGAAGTTGGACATGCGCGGGATATTGCTGTTGTAGGCTTCGCGCAGTTCCGGCGTGTTGACCACGCTTTCCAGATGCGCCACGGTGCCCCAGGCGCGGCCCAGTTGTTCCAGCGCTTCTTCGGCCGGCAACACAAAGGTATCCCAGGTCGGATTGGTCAGCGTTTCGGCGGCCTTGATTGCGGCATCGGCGCGGGCCAGCAACTCGTCCAGCGCGGGCGTTACATGTTCGGGGCGGATTTCGGCATAACGCGGCAGGCCCGAGAAATCGAGCAACGGGTTGGCTTGGGTCATAGGTGCTCTCGGTTAGAATTGGGCGTGCAGCCCGGTCGGGCTGGATCATCGGTTTAAATACATGACCGCGCAAGCGGCGATTTTCAAGCGAGCAAAACATGGCGATCGAAGCATTTGAATCTGTCTGGCCGCAACTGGCGCAAGGCGCGTGGGTGCATGCCAGCGCGCAGGTGATCGGCGAGGTGACGCTGGGCGCCAACAGCTCGGTGTGGCCAGGCGCGGTCATCCGCGGCGATGTCAATTTCATCCGCATAGGCGCGGACAGCAATATTCAGGATTGCAGCGTGCTGCATACCACGCATCGGCGGCCCGATGATCCGGACGGCGCGCCCTTGGTGATTGGCGATCGGGTGACGGTGGGGCATGGGGTGATGTTGCATGGCTGCACGATCGGCAATGAGTGTCTGATCGGCATGGGCAGCATTGTGCTGGACCGCGTGGTGATCGAAGACCGCGTGATGTTGGGGGCGGGGTCGTTGGTGCCGCCGGGCAAGGTGTTGCGGTCGGGGTATTTATATATGGGGCGGCCGGCGAAGGAAGTGCGGCCGTTGACGGAGGGGGAGCTGGCGCATTTTGCTTATTCGGCGGGGCATTATGTGCGGTTGATGGGGAAGTATTTGGCGGGATAGGGCGGGGGTTGGGGGGCGAGGGGGTTTTACCGCTTGAGCCTGCGGCGCATGTTTTGATACCGGGGGTGCCCGGGAGCACGTCA
>BBFD01000426.1 GCA_001313065.1 Silvimonas sp. JCM 19000 | reverse complement strand
CGCTAGCCGGGCCAGCGCCGCATCCAGCGTTTCCGGGCGCTTGGCAAAGCAGAAGCGCACCAGTTGGTGGTTGGCGCCATCGCCATAAAACGGACTAAGCGGAATGCTGGCGACGCCGTATTCCATGGTCAGCCATTGCGCAAATTCGAGTTCGTTCAGATCGGGGCGGATACGGGCATAGCTGGCCAACTGGAAATACGTGCCCGCGCACGGCAGCAAATCAAAGCCTGCGGCGCTGAGCCCGGCGGCCAGGTGATCGCGGCGCGCCTGGTATTCGCGGCCAGATTCTGCCAGTGCGCGGCGTCGCGCAAATGCGCGGCCAGACCAAATTGCGCGGGCGTATGCACCGAGAACACCAGAAATTGATGCAGTTTGCGCAGCTCCGCCGTGATTGCCGCGGGCGCCACCATATAGCCGATCTTCCAGCCGGTGGCATGAAACGTCTTGCCAAACGAATACACCGCGATGCTGCGTGCGCGCAAAGCGGGCTCGGCCAGCACGCTGAGATGCTGCGCGCCGTCGTAAACCAGATGTTCGTAAACCTCATCGGCGATCACCAGCAAATCGTGGCGCTCGGCCAGTTGCGCCAGCGCCGCCCGATCCACGCGGGACCAGATGCGGGTGGAAGGATTGCCGGGGTTGTTGATGATGATGACGCGGGTGCGCGGCGTGATGGCGTCTTCAATCTGTTGCCAATCCAGTGCAAAGGTCGGCGGGGCCAGCTTGATCCGGATCGGCTCGGCGCCGAGGGCGGCGATGGCCGGCGCGTAGCTGTCATAGGAGGGATCCAGCACCAGCGCCTGTCGCCCGCGTGCAGCCCCGCTGCCAGTGCGGTAAACAGCGCCTGCGTGGCGCCGGCGGTAATCGTGATCTCGCTGACCGGGTCTACGCTCACTTGCTGGCTTAGCGCCAGTTTGCCCGCGATAGCTTCGCGCAACGCCAACAAGCCCGGCATCGGCGCGTACTGGTTGTGGCCCTGGCGCATGGCGTCGTTAACGTGTTCGAGCAGGGCGGCGTCCAGGGCAAAGTCAGGAAAACCTTGCGATAGATTGATGGCGCCGTGATCAAGCGCCAATTGGCTCATCACACTGAAAATGGTGGTACCGACATCGGGCAAGCGAGAACGCAGATTCATGGCGAGGGCAGGGTCAGGCTGGGGGTGGTCAAAGCGCCCGGTACCAACGCGGTGCCGGGCGTACGGGTTACAGATATTCGATGGTGACGATAGCGGCTTTATGATCCGCCGTGGGCGTGCTGCTGATTTGCTTGACCACCGGATTGGCCACTGGCCGGGTCAGCGGTTGTACGCTGATTTGCGTGCGACTGGCCACTTCGGGCTTGCAGCCGCTCAGTTGCGGACGCGCGCTGCCGTCGGCGGGTGCGGTGGCGGTGCAGGCGTCTTCTACGATACGGCCGACAAACTGGATGGTGCCGCCGCCAAGGACGACAGGATCAGCCCAGACCGGGGCGGCGAGGGTGGCACAGACAACAACAGCGAGTAGACGTTGCATGGGGTAGACCTTGGTTAAGGGGACAGCCGCAGCATAACGATTATCGGAGATATCCTAATAACGGACCCGCCGATGCTGTTGTTTATACGCGAATTAATGCTTTTGGCATATTCCATATAAATATCCGGTCTTAAAAAAAGCTTCTCACGTCGCGCGCTCAGGCATAAAAAAAACCCGGCCGAGGCCGGGTTTTCCATGCTGCACCTACGCATGCCGCACGTTTATTTCTTGCGCGGAATATACAAGTCGGTGATCGAACCATGCGCAATCTCGGCCGCCATGTACACGGTCTCGGACAGGGTCGGGTGCGCGTGCACCGTGCCGACAATGTCGTTGATATCCGCGCCCATTTCGTAGGCCAGCACCGCTTCGCCCAGCAACTCACCAGCGTTGACGCCCACAATGGCGGCGCCGAGGATGCGGTGCGTTTCCGGATCGATCAGGATCTTGGTCAGACCATCATCGCGGCCGTTGCCCAGTGCACGCCCTGAAGCCGCCCACGGGAATACGGCTTTTTTTTCGTAGGGGATGTTCTTGGCCTTGGCTTCGGTTTCGGTCAGACCCATCCACGCCACTTCGGGGTCGGTATACGCAATCGACGGAATCGCGCGGTAATCCAGATAGCTCTTCATGCCCGAGATGACTTCGGCCGCGCATTTGGCTTCGTGCGTGGCTTTGTGCGCCAGCATCGGATTGCCGACGATATCGCCGATGGCAAAGATGTGCGGCACGTTGGTGCGGCACTGGTTATCCACGCTGATAAAGCCGCGCTCATCGACCTTGACGCCGGCAAACTCGGCGCCAATCAAACCGCCGTTAGGACGACGGCCGACGGCGACCAGCACCTTGTCGTACACCTGCGGCTCGGCCGGGGCCCAATCGCCTTCAAAGGTGCAACGCAGGCCTTCCGGCAGCGCTTCCACCTTGCTGACCTTGGTCTTGACCATGATCTTGTAACGGCCGTTGATGCGGTCTTGCAGCACCTTGACGATATCGCGATCCGCGCCGGGAATCAGGCCATCGCCCAGTTCCACCACGCTGATTTCGGTACCCAGCGCGCCATACACGCAGGCCATTTCCAGACCGATAATGCCGCCGCCCACCACCAGCATGCGCTTGGGAATGCCTTCGAGCTTGAGCGCACCGGTGGAGGTAATGACGCGCGGATCATCGTAGGGATAACCCGGAATCTTGAAGGCGGTAGAACCGGCGGCGATGATGGCATTGGCAAAGCGCACGGTTTTAACCGAGCCATCTTCGGCCGTCACATTCAGCGTGTAGGGGCCGCTAAACTGGCCGTTGCCGGTCAGCACCGTCACTTTACGTTGCTTGGCCAGACCGCTCAGGCCCTTGGTCAGACGCGTAACTACGCCGTCCTTAAAGCCGCGCAGCTTGTCGATATCGATTTTGGGCGCGCCAAAGTCGATGCCGTGCGAGCGCATTTCTTCGGCGTCGGTCAGCACCTTGGCCACATGCAGCAGCGCCTTGGACGGGATGCAACCCACGTTCAGACACACGCCGCCCAGCGTGGCGTAGCGCTCGACCAGCACCACTTTCTTGCCCAGATCGGCCGCGCGGAAGGCAGCGGTGTAGCCGCCAGGACCAGC
>BBFD01000425.1 GCA_001313065.1 Silvimonas sp. JCM 19000 | reverse complement strand
GGCCTCTAGCCCCAGCCGCTGCGAGCCGTGGCCGAGACGCCGCGGGTACGTCGCCAGAAGGTGTCTTTACGAAAGCTGAGAGTATTCATGTCCGGGTTGTAGATCGCAATGCCGTTGGCGACGACATTGCCACCTTCCATGATGGCCAGTTGCAGCGTGTGCGACGCGGGGTCGTAGCCGGTGACCTCAAGGCGGATGCCATCAATGCGTTTGCCGTCCGCGCCCAGGGCAGCGCCGACGCATCGCGATCCAGCACCAGCGCCCGCCCCGACGCAGCGCTTCGCCGCGCAGGACAGAATCGCGCGTGGTCCAGATGCCGGTCAGTTCGACCGGTATTTCGATGGCCGCCTGCGCGCTATGCCAGCACAACAGCGCCAGCACGCCGACGGCGGCCCGAGCATACAGCGACTTCATGGCCTGATCCCGCTAATGACAACGTCCTCATCATAGTCGGCCCCCGTCGGCGCCAGAATACTGCGAACGCCCAGGAGGCCGCGCTGCGGCAGCAAGCTGGCGGCGCCCCCGCTAAGATTAGCCTTAACGCTCGCCAATAAGGACACACCGCCGTGCTGCATAACTGGTCCATCCGCAAAAAGCTGTTGGTCAGCGTCACGCTGATTCTGTTGGCCTCGCAACTGATTGCCGCGCTGGTGCTAGGCACGCTGTTTCGCAACGCCATGATCGAACGCGTGGAGAACGGCGAGCTCAAGCAGGGCGTGCTGGCCATCCGCAATGATCTGGATCGTTCTTTGTCGCTGCCGGTGCAGGTGGCGGCCGATATCAGCAGCAACGCCTATTTGCTGGATTGGCTGAGCGCCGGTGAACCGGAAGCGGGCATTGCCACCTGGCAACGCTATGCCAGCAAGGTCAAGGCCAGCACGGGCTACCCCATCATCTCGCTGGTGTCCGAATCCACGCGCAAGTATTACGACGACGAACACGGCCTGCTGCGCATGCTCGATCCGGCGCATGACGGCTGGTTTGATGACTTTATGAAAAGCGGGCAAAAGTTCGGCTTTAACCTGGGCGTGGAGCCGGGTAAGCCGATCATGATGTTTATCAACTACGTGGCCGACGACGGGCACGGCCATCGCGCCAATACCAGCGTGGGGCTGGATGTGACCGCAATGGCCAACCGCATCCGCAATTCGGCCATTGCCGGTTCGGGCCAGGTCTATGTGGTCGATGCCGCTGGCAAAATCCAGATTCACCGTGATCCCGCCATGGTCAAGGTGGACAACAAGGTGGATTTTCGCAGCTTGCCCGGCATGAGCGAGGTGGCCGACGGCCTGCTGCGCCAGGGCGAATTCAACCTGGTCCGTTTCCACGGCGCGCAAGGCGCGATGGTGGCGGTATCGAGTTATGTGCCGGTGGCAAAGTGGTTTGTGATTGTCGAAATGCCCGAGGCCGAAATCAGCGCCGTGGTCAATCGCACCATGTTGTGGCTGGTACTGGTGGACGGGCTGGCGCTAGCGCTGTCGATCATCCTGGTCATTGCCCTGGTCGGCAGCATTACCCGGCCGTTGGCGCGGTTGAGTGAGGCAATGCAAGCGCTGGCCAGCGGGCGCGGCGACCTGACGGTGCGGCTGGATGCGCGCAGCGGCGACGAGATTGGCCAGATTGCCAGCAGCTTCAATCTGTTTATGGGCCAGTTGCGCGACATGATGCTGCGCGTGCGCGACGGCACCAGCCAGCTGACACACAGCGTGGCCAGCATTAACAGCATGACGCAACGGCTGGCCAGCGATTCGCAACATAACGCCGAGATGGCCGGGGCGACCGCCGCCACCATCGAGCAGATTACCGTCTCGATCAGCGTCATTGCCGACAACACGCAAAAACGCCACCGCCACGGTTGACCAGGCGGGGCGGATGTCGGCCAGCAGCGCGCAATCGATCGCTCACGTCGCCACCGAGATCAATGCGGTGTCTGATGCCATGCTGCGGCTGCGCGCGGTGATGGACAGCCTGGCCAGCAATAGCGAAAAAAAATTGCCGCAATCGCCACCGTGATCAAGGACATCGCGGGCCAGACCAATTTGCTGGCGCTCAACGCCGCCATCGAAGCCGCGCGCGCGGGCGAACAGGGCCGTGGCTTTGCCGTGGTGGCGGACGAGGTGCGCAAACTGGCCGAACGCACCGGTCAGGCCACCATCGAGATCGCCGGCATGGTGCAAAGCATGCAAAGCGAATCCAGCGGCGCGATCGCGCATACGCAAGAGACGCAAAGTGCGGTACGCAACGGCGTAGAACTGGTGCAAACCGCCCTCCGTGATATCGAAGCGATCGAGGGCCTGATGCAATCGGTGGTGCGTACCACCACCGACATCCGCGATGCCGCCGTCGAGCAATCGCGCGCCACCGAGCAAATGGCGCAAAGCGCAGAACGCCTGTCGAGCCGTGCACAAGAAGAAGACGAGGAAATCCGCAAAACCTCGGACGTCGCCGCCGCAATGGGGCAACTCTCCGCCGAACTCGCCGCGCTGGTGGCACGCTTCAAGCTTTGAAGTCGCTTCAAGCCAGGGGGTGGGACTAGGCGTCCCCAGCCAGAACCACCCCATGGCAGAATTTGAAGGTTGTATGGCATTTCTGCCAGAATGCCGCGTGCGACAGTGCAGTTTTCCTGCAGACGGGAGACTGCAATGTCCTTACGCAATGTGCGTATCCTGGCCGTGTGCCAGCGCTGTACACCAGCGCGCTGGCGGCTGATTTAACCTTGACCGGCCTCGTTGGCTATCAGTTGGCACCCAGCAAAGCCATGGCACGGTGCCGTTTTCCATCATCACGCTGGCCGCCGCGCTCACCACGATTTTTGCGTCCTTATGGATGCAACGCGTCGGGCGGCGGCGGGGCTTTATGCTGGGCGCGCTGGTGGGCGCAGCGGGCGGAGCGGTTTCGGTGTACGCCATTTTGCATGCTGATTTCTGGCTGTTCTGCGTCGGT
The DNA here is from genome assembly GCA_001313065.1 of Silvimonas sp. JCM 19000. The sequence continues at coordinate 177 of BBFD01000425.1, read as the reverse complement.
ACCGCCTCGGTCGGCATCTACCAGGCGTTTGCCCAGTATTACCGCCTGGCCGCCGCCGATGGTGTGGCGCAGCCCGATAAGGGGCGTGCCATCGCGACCGTGTTAACCGGCGGTGTGATTGCTGCGGTGTGCGGCCCAGCGCTGGCCAACTGGAGTAAAGCTTGCTGCCCGGTTCGG
>BBFD01000424.1 GCA_001313065.1 Silvimonas sp. JCM 19000 | reverse complement strand
GCGCGGCTTCTTTGCGCGCCAGGGCATAGCCGCCGGGCTTTCGTTCAGCACGCGCCACTGCTGGCCGCTGCTTTCGCTAAGCAAACCCACGCCGGATTGATCGAGCAGATCTGCATTCACTTCGGCCACGGCCGGAGTGGCGCAGGCGGTAACGGCGCGCAAACCGGTGCACACATCCACCGTGCTTTCTTTATGAATGCGCTGGAATACCCGCCGCGGCGCAATGCTCCACTGCTTGAGCAAGCGTCGCACCACATCCATCCAGAACTGGATCTTGGCGCGATCGGCCACCACCGGCGCTTTCGCTTCCAGGCTGTGCAGCATCTTGTGCAGCTTTTTTGCCCAGCTCGATGGTATCGACCAGCATGGTTGCGCCTTCGGTTTCCTCGGGCGTGCGGTTGCCGAAAAAAAATGCGGTGGCAAGTCGGCTTCCAGTTGCACCAGAAAAAAAACCCGCCGCTGCTGGCCAGATGCGACAGCGGCTGAAAATGGGCGGCGGGCGCGTAGTTGTCGATGATCTCGATAACTTTATCCAGCTCCATCGCCGAGAAGCGCAAAGGGTCAGCCAGCGCCAGCAGCAAGATGCGTTTGTAGATGACCGCCACCGGCGGCCCCGCGTCTTCGCCATGCGGTTCGTCCAGCTGGCGCGCTTCGGCCACGTGGCGGAACAAGGTATGCGTTTCGCGCCACATGCCTGCGGGCAAGGGCATCGCCATATGGCAGCTGATCTGATAAATGCGGTAATGCAGCAGCAGGATTTGCTGCACCAAGTAGGGCACCTGTTTGGTATTGCTGCTGAAAAACGAGCGGCGTTCGATGCGGTCGACCAACGCCAGCTTGTAGCCGATGGCCAGCTCCAGCAGCAAGGCGCGGAGCAGCAATGAGGCCTGCCGCGCCTTGTCCCGCATCGGCATGCCCTGGCTGGCACTGCGCGCGGCAAACTCGCCTGCCATTACATCCAGCGTCGAACGGTATTCATCCAGCAGTTTGAGACGAACGTCGGCCTCCAGCGGCACGCGGTTAACCGAGGCCAGCGCGTCATGAATCTGGCGGCCCGATTCGGCCACATTGCTGCCGGAGATCGCGATCAGCCATTGCCGTAATGCTTTGGCATCTGTTTCTACAATTGCGGCCAGCTTTGGATCGGGTGCAGGCAGCTCAAGCGACAGGGGCATCGTCCATTCCTCCGGGCCGGCCAGCGCTTGCTCCAGCGCTTCGCCAGCGCCGCGGGCCAGCAAGGCCGCCTCGTCGTCGGTCATTACATAAGGCGGCATAAAGTACACGGTGTTGCCGATCGGACGCAGCAGCAGGCCTTGTTGCAGCGCCGCGCTGAACATGCGTTGCGCAAAGCCGGGCAAGGCATCCACCACATCAAACGCCCAGATCATGCCGGTATTACGAAAATGCCTGACCTGCGGATGTTCGCCCAGTTGCTCAAACTGTTCCCCCCAGCGGGCGGCGCGTTCGGCATTGGCGGCAATCACCTGGTCATCGCGGAAAATATCCAGCACCGCCAGTGCTGCGGCGCACGCCAGCGGGTTGCCGGTGTACGAATGCGAATGCAAAAAGCCGCGGCCGACTTCTTCATCGTAGAAGGCGCTGTAGATTTCGTCGGTTGAGAGCACGGTGGCCAGCGGCAAAAAAAGCCGCCGGTGATGCCTTTGGACAAGCACAGCAAATCGGGTTTGATCTTGGCTTGTTCGCAGGCAAACAAGCTGCCGGTACGGCCGAAGCCCACGGCAATCTCGTCGGCAATCAGATGCACCTGGTAGCGATCGCACAGGGCGCGCGCGCGTTCCAGATAATGCGGGTGGTACATGGCCATGCCTGCCGCGCCTTGCACCAGCGGTTCCAGGATGACGGCGGCAATATCGCTGTGATGCGCCGCCAGCAAGGCGGCCAGGCCGACGGAGCTTCTTCGGCCATATCGCGCGCATCGGCATTGCTGTGCGCCAGGCGCCAATCGGGCGACGGCGCAATAAAGTTGCCACGGACCAGGCCCGCGTATGCGTCGCGGAAAACCGGCACGTCGGTGACCGAAAGCGCGCCGATGGTTTCGCCGTGATACGAACCAGCCAGATAAACAAAGCGGTTCTTGTTTTCGCGACCCAGGTTTTTTCCAGTAATGCGCGGACATCTTCAGGGCGATTTCGGTGGCAGAGGCGCCATCCGAGCCATAGAAGGCATGGCCCAGGCCAGTGAGTTCGCCCAGGCGTTCGGACAATTCCACCACCGGGCGATGGGTAAACCCGGCCAGCATCACGTGTTCTAGTTTGTCGAGCTGCTGTTTGATGGCGTTTTTTATGCGCGGCTCGCCGTGGCCAAACAGGTTGACCCACCAGCTGGATACCGCGTCCAGATAGCGTTCGCCATCGGGCCCGATCAGCCACGCGCCTTCGCCGCGCTCGATGGGCACCAGCGGCAAGCGCTCCAGCCGTTTCATCTGCGTGCACGGGTGCCAGACCGCGGCGCGACTGCGCGCCAGCAAATCATTCTGGCCCAGGGGCGCCAGCCCGTGATCGATCTGACTATCCAGTTTGAACTCCAACATCAAAACGTTTCGGGTCCCGATTGTTATACAGTTGCGCGCCCGCGTCACCCGCCCATTTTCGGCTTTGCGACCTGCCCCACAGCGTCACACTGTTTTGATCATAATTAATTATTCGACGCTTACACGTAAGCTACGGAGCATCGAAAAAAAGCGTGTTAGGCATTATGTCGTGCCCACGCCGGGCACGCCATGCGAGGCACGTTCTAATCGGTCGAGCGGCATAGATGCCAATGCTGGCGCGCGCTACAACGGCGCGAGGTGTAGCGCGGAACCTACAGCACGATACAGGGGCAAAACCATGCATCCAGCATAAGCCTGCGTTTGCTTACAAAATCGAGTCAGCAAGACCGGCCCAACGCTGCGCCTGGTTTCGTCACTTTGCGGACAAAAAAAAGCGGCCGTTGCCAGCCGCTTTTCTGCCTCAGTCGCGCATGCAATGCCGCTAGACATTGACCAGCTTGCCCACCCACAACACCGGCCCGGTTGGGGCGCCGGTGGGCGAGCCGCCCGGCGGTTCAAGCGACACCGCCAACACCTCGGCGCCCGCCACGATCTGGGCCGATTGACGATCGTTGCGCCGTTGCTGGCAATCAGACCCAGCG
>BBFD01000423.1 GCA_001313065.1 Silvimonas sp. JCM 19000 | reverse complement strand
CCCCGGCCAGCAACTGCCCTGCTCGCTCAGCACCAGCCGCTGGCGACCGCGCAAATACATCGGCGTGCAGCATCAGCTTGCGCCTGCGTGATGATGACCACGCGCTGCGGGCGGCCCTGGCTATCAATCACCAGCAATTCCACCGGCGTGCTGCTCAGCAGCGGGCGTACCGTCAGCACGCTGCCATCGTGGCTAGTCCAGGCGGCAGGCGCGTCGATGCGTTGTACGCTGTGGGCGGCAAAGCTGAATTCGGGGGCGATGCCATCCAGCGCGATATAGACGTAGACCGGCACGGTTTCAGCAGGCAGACGCGTCAGCGGTTGGGCCGTGGCATAACGCAGCACGGCGCTCCCCAGGCGTTGCCCCACCGGCCAGATCAAAGCCTGACCGCTGGCGATTTCAGTCGGCGGCAATTGCACCGCGCCATCGGCCAGTTCGATCCGCAGATGGGCCGTCATCGCCGGCAAGGGATGATGGCGCACATGGTTGTTGATAAACACAAAGCCACCGTGCTGATCCGCGCGCAGACTCACCCGCAGATGTTCGCGGTCGGCCGCATCGGGTGTGGCATCGGCTGGCATGGTGGCGGGCAAAGTCGCCAGCGTTGCGCCATAGGCCGCCACAAAATGATGCAGCGTGGCCAGACGACCCCACGACGGCCGTATCTGACCGTACTGGCCCAGCGGGGCATGGAAGTCATAACCCAGCTGCGGCACATCATTGGGATAGCCGGTGGCTTGGGTTTCGTTGAGATAACCGCGGCTGCCCTGTGGATTGGTGCCACCGTGATACATGTAATAACCGTACAGATTGGCGCCGGAGCGATCTGCGTCAGCGCGGTAGCGTAAACGTCGTCGGTACTGATCACCGGGCGGCGATGGTAGCTCTGATGCATGCCACCGCCGGCTTCGGCCAGAAAAAAACGGGTAATGATGCGGATCGATATGGCCCGACGGCGGCGTGCCGCCGACATTGCCCATTTCGCCGATGGTGCGATTGGTATCAAACACAAACACGCCGGACGGCGGCAAGGCGGTGGCGCTGCCTTGCCAGAAGCCATCGGCATAGGCGCCCGACACCGGCACCACGTCTTGCGCCGGAATATCCAGCGTCGGCCAACCGGTGACGGTATACAGCGGCACTTCAAGGCCGGACTGCAGCGCCAGGGTCTTGAGCCGCGCGATATGTTCTTTGCCGCAGTCGGGGCCGACGCGGTCGTATTCGTTCTCAAGTTGCACCGCCACGACGGGGCCGCCCTGATGCCACATCAACCCTTGCACTTGCTCGCCTATGGCGTGATACAGGCGCTCGACGTGCTGCATATAGGCGGGTGCATTGCAGCGCAGATCGCTGGCGGGCACGGCTTCAATCAGCCAGTCCGGAAAGCCGCCATAGCGGGCTTCGCCATGTACCCACGGACCCACGCGCAAACAGAACAGCAAATCCGCCTCTGCCGCTGCTTGTACAAAGGCGCGCAGATTTTTTGTTGCCGTGCCAGTCAAACACGCCGGCGGTATCTTCGTGATGGTTCCAGAACACGTAGCTGGCCACGATGTCGATGCCACCGGCCTTCATCTTGCGCAGCTCGGTCAGCCATTCGCTGGCGGGAAAACGCGAATAGTGAAATTCGCCCATCACCGGCAGCCACGGCTGGCCGTCCCGCGTCAGGTAGCGGCTGTTGATGCCGATTTCGCCACGCGGGCCATGCTGCCAGGCCTGGTGCAAAAAAAACCGGCTTCGGGCAGATCGGGCGTTGCAGGATGAAGAACAAGCGGGGCTACAACAGTCACAGCGTGACAACTCCGTAGTAAGAATCTGGTTGTTTCAGGCTCAGGCCGTGTCGCTTTGTATCAAAACCAAGCACGGACGCGGCTTACAGCAATTTCTGGCCAATCGGATCAGCGGTAAATTTGTGTAGTTAAACGTTTTACCTGACCGCAATTTGTCGGTTTAGGCTAAGGCCAGCAATAAGGGTTTACCCGTATATTTGCGCCATTTTGAGAATCGACGCGGGTTTCAGCACAGTTTTTTGTGCGTTGCAACAGTGCCCACCGACGAGGCCTGGCGTTTTTGCGCATACCGGATTGCATGTTTTGCCAGCCTTGTCTCAACACGTGTGCAATATTGACGCGCGTTTCGTAATCTGGTCTGATCGATTAATCGTTTAATCCGCGCAGGACTTCATGGCCACACTGGCTCAGATCGCCCAGCTTGCAGGCGTGACTACCGCAACCGTTTCCAATGTGTTGCGCGGTCGCGGCAAGGTGGGCGAAGAAACCAAACAACGCGTGATGGCGCTGGCCGAAGAACTCGGCTACCGCCCCAATCTGAACGCGCGCGCGTTGGTCGAAGGCCGCCCGCTGACGCTGGCGCTGGTGGTGTCGAGCATCGCCAACCCGTTCTATCCGGAATTTGCCCTTGCCGCCGAACAAGCCGCGCGCAAGCAGGGCTATTTCATGATCGTGTGCAATACCAATGACGATCCGGAACTGGAAAAAAAAGCCTATCTGGACCAGGTGGGTGGCTCACTGGCGCACGGCGTGCTGGTGATGAACGCCGACTTTGTCGAGCAACAGGTGTTGCTGGCGGCCGAGAAGCGCGGCACGCCGGTGGTGCTGTGCATGTGGGAACGTCCGGAACAGCCGCCCGCCCTGCCCTCGATTGCGGTGGATTTTTATCGCGCTGGTGAAATCGCTGCGGAGCATTTGCTGGCCTTGGGCCATCGCCAGATTGGTGCGGTGGTGGGCAGTGAGCGCAATGGCAACCATATCTGGCGCTATCGCGGCTTTGCCGATGCGGTGGCGCGTGCCGGGGTCACGGATCTGGCGCAACACAGCGTGTTTGGCCACGACACCATCGAAGCCGGCCACGACGCAGCACGCACTTTGTTGTCGGCGCCCTCCCGGCCGACCGCGATTTTTTGTGTCGAATGATTTGCCGGCGATAGGTGTATTGCAGACCGCCGCCGATATGGGCTTGCGCGTGCCGAGCGATGTCTCGGTCATTGGCATTACCGACATCAACCTGGCGCATCAGATTCGCCCCAGCTTGAGCACGGTGGCGGTACCCACGCAAGAAGCGGCCGAGATGGCGGTGAATTTGCTGCTGAGCTTGATCAAAGGCGCGCCCGGCGATGGTGCCCGCCCGATGCTGGCCACCTCCAAACCGCGCCTGGTCGCCCGCGACTCCACCG
>BBFD01000422.1 GCA_001313065.1 Silvimonas sp. JCM 19000 | reverse complement strand
TCGGCCAGGCTGGATCCGCCGCGCATTTAAGCCGGGATGCTGCGCTGGCTGGCCGGTGGATCAGGCTGCCTGGGTCTGGCCTTGCGCCATGGCTTGGGCGGCGTCGGCTGGCAGGCGTCGGGTTTCAATAATGGAAGCCACCGAGAACAAACCCAGCAACAAAAAACGCGGGCCAGAAGTCGCTGTATTCAATGTGCGCGTGGCCCTGCACATGGTTGGAAAGCTGCAAGGCCATGCCCGCCACAATCACGCCCAGGCCCAAGGACAATTGCTGCACCACGCTGGCAAAGCTGGTGGCACGGCCGGCGTCTTCGCTGGCGATGTCGGCGTACACCACCGAGTTAAGACAAGTAAATTGCAGCGACGGAAAGAAGCCGCCCAAGGCCACAATGGCCAACAACAGCAGGTGCGGCATGGCTGGGGTAAACATGCCGTATGACGCAATCGCCAGGCCGGCCAGTAGCGCATTCACCATCAACACATTACGAAAGCCATAACGCCGCAACACGCGTGGGCCGATGCTTTTCATAAACATGGCGCCAAAAGCCGAGGCGCAGGTAATGGTGCCCGACACAAAGGCGTTCATGCCCAGGCCTTCTTGCAACGCCAGCGGCAACAAGAAGGGGACGGCGCCCAGGCCGATACGAAACAGCGAGCCGCCCAGCACGCTGGCGCGGAAGGTCGGGATGCGCAAAAAAAAGCGCAAATCCAGCAAGGGCGCGCTGGCGCGACGGGCATAACTGAAATAGCCGAGCAGCAATAAAGCGCCAGCCAGCGTTAGCCCCAGCGCGATCCACAAGGCCACCAGGTGGCTGCCCAACAGGGCCAGGCCGCACATGCTGAGCGCGCTGCCACTGGCCGAGAGCGCAAAGCCGGGCACGTCCAGTTTTTTTGCGTAACCGTTTCGCGTTGGTTTTCGATAAAGCGTGCGGCCAGCCAGATGCCAAGCAAGCTCACTGGAATATTGATGACGAAAATCCAGCGCCAATGAAAATACGTGGTGATAAATCCACCCAGCGGCGGCCCGATAATGGGGCCGAACAAAGCCGGCAGGGTCAGGTAGCTGATGGCCTTGACCAGTTCGGCCCGCGGCACCGCGCGGAAAATGATGATGCGGCCCACCGGCACCATCATCGCGCCACCCACGCCTTGCAAGAAGCGTGCAGCAACAAATTCAAACAAGGTGCTGGACACCGCGCACAGCAACGAGCCCAGCATGAATACGCCTATCGCCGTCTGGAACACCGAGCGCGAGCCAAACCGGTCTGCCACCCAGCCGCAGACCGGAATGAACACACCCAACCCCACCACATACGAGGTGAGCGCCAGTTTGAGCGTAATGGGGTTTTGTCCCAGATCGCGTGCCAGCACCGGTAGGGAGGTGGCGATCACGGTGGCGTCCATGTTTTCCATGAACAAAGCGCAGGCAACAATCAACGGCAACAACATCGTGCGGGACATGAGCGACCAGACAGTCAAATGCAGAGGGGCATTCTAACCAACGCGCCGCGACACATTCAGATATACAGGCAAAAAAAACGGACCGGAACAGTGGGCCTGCGCCTGCCTGTGCGGTCCGTCTGTATCGGGAGAATGCCGCTCAGAGCCAGTCGGCCGGAGGCGGCAGGGTGCCCAGGTAATCCAGCTTGCCCAGCGTCACGCCATAGTGACGCAGCACGTCATAGCTGGTGGTCAGGTGGAAGAAAAAAAGTTGGGCAGCACAAAGCTGAACAGATAGGGCGCCGGGGCAAAGTTGACGTCATTGCCGCGCATCTTGAACGTAATCACGCGCTCGGCCGGGCCATTGATGGCGCTGGCGTCCACGCTTTTGATAAAGGCGACGGTCTTGGCGATACGCTCAAATAACTCGGCAAAGGTGGTTTCGGTGTCGGCAAAGGACGGCGGCGTTTGTCCGGCCAGGCGGGCGGTGCCGGCTTTGGCGGCATCACAGGTGCTCTGGATCTGCCGGGTCAGATCAAACATATCCGGCGCTAACCGCGCGCTGAGCAAGGCCGCCGGGTCGAGCTGTTTTTTTCGGCAGCATGCGCTTGCGCTTTGCGCAGCACCGCTTCCAGGTTTTCTAATCCGCGCAGGAATACGGGCACGCTGGCTTGATAGAGCGAAATCGTCATCGGTTTTATCCTTGGTAGGTGGCGTCGCCGGAGGACGTCACGCGGGCAGGGTGGTGGCGGACGCCGCATAAAACAAGCCCACGACACGCACATTCCGGCAATCAGAATGGCATGTCGTGGGCTGGCAGGGGCGCGACAAAAAAAGCGATCAGCCGCGCGCGGTTTTGACCACTTCTTCGCAGTTGCTGCGTTGCGGATCAGCCGTCGGCAGTTGCTGGCACACATTCGATAATTGCGTGGTCAGTGTATCGACCGTGGCTGATGCTGTTTGTCGGCGTTCCATTTGGCCAGACCGGTGGCCAGGCGCTGCAAAGAACGTTGGCTGCGTTCGTAAAACGCGTTGGGGGTGGCGCCCGCTTCCTTGATCACGCTGCTGGCAACTTGTTGCACCTTGGCGTCCTGGGCGGGGTCCAGATTGATCAGGTTGTTCAGATAGCTCACGCCCCATTGCAAGCGTGTGGCCGGGCCTTCGGCGGCGGTCCAGGCTTGCTCGTACCAGTTCAGCGCGGCTGTATTGTCGCCACGGGTTTTGGCGTTGGCGGCCAGGCCGAGCATAAAGTAGTACGGCGCGTGCGAACGGGTGAGTTCGGCCTTGAGCAAGGCATCCGATTCGTCCAGCAAACCGGCGCGCACCAGATCATCCGACGCCTGGCTGATCACCGACTGACGCTCGTAGCCATTGGTGGTGGCCTGGTCGGCCGCCGCCACAGCGCCGCGAACGCGTTGCAGCAAGGGGTCGGGCAAGGTCTGATCTTTGGCCAGATCCAGCTTGGCCAGCACCACCTGGCCATCCAGCGCGGTCAGGCGGTCGGTGGTCGAGATCGAGTTGTCGGCCGCCAATGCCACCAGCGCCTTGTTCCATGCGGCCACCAGATGTGCGCGCGCTGGCGTGTTGGCTTCGGTCAGCAAGGGCACCAGATCATCCGGCGTGATCACCAGAATGTCGAAATTGGCGCGCACGCGTTTGTAATCGGCCAGCACATTGCCCAGTGCGTTCAGCGCCTGCGCTTTGTTAAAGCCCGCCGTCGCATCTTTGCTGCCGGCGGCGGCGGCCGCGGC
>BBFD01000421.1 GCA_001313065.1 Silvimonas sp. JCM 19000 | reverse complement strand
CCCGCGCCCACACCGGCACCGACGCCCGCGCCAACGCCCACTTCGGATAACCCCGACTTTGGCGCCAATGTGCAGGTGTTTGATACCAACACGCCGATCGCCACCATCCAGGCCGCCTTCAATGCTGCCTTTGATGCGCAGAATCAAAGCCCGACCGCGCAGTTTGGCGCACAGCGTTATGCCTTCCTGTTCAAGCCGGGTACCTACACCGGTGTCTACGCCAATCTTGGCTTCTATACGTCGGTCGTCGGCCTCGGCCAGAACCCGGATGACGTCACCATTGGCGGCAATATCAATGTCGATGCGGGCTGGAACTACGGCGATACCTCCAACGCCACACAGAACTTCTGGCGTTCGGCCGAAAACCTGTCGATCCTGCCTGATGGCGGCACCGATCGTTGGGCCGTATCGCAGGCCGCGCCAATGCGGCGTATCCACGTCAAAGGCAATCTGACGCTGGGTCCGTCCAACCAGGGCGATGGTCAGGGCTATGCCAGCGGCGGTTATATCGCCGATAGCAAGGTGGATGGCCAGATCACTTCGGGCTCGCAACAGCAGTGGTACACGCGTGATTCCAATATCGCCGGTTGGCAAAACGGCGTGTGGAATATGGTGTTCTCCGGCGTAGTCGGCGCACCGGCGCAGTCCTTCCCGGCCACCTGGGGTGCCGCCGCACCGTACACCACGCTGGCCACCACGCCGGTCTCGCGTGACAAGCCGTATCTGTACGTTGATAGCGCAGGCAAGTACGCGTGTTTGTGCCGTCGTTGCGCACCAATGCCTCCGGCGCCAGCTGGGCCAGCGGTCCGACCGCGGGTACCTCGCTGCCGATGAGCCAGTTCTATGTGGTCAAGCCGGGCGCCAGCGCTGCCACCATCAATGCCGCGCTGGCCAGTGGTCTGCACCTGTTCTTTACGCCAGGTACCTACCATCTAAGCCAGTCGCTGCATATCACCAACGCCAACACCGTCGTGCTGGGGATCGGCTTCCCGACCCTGGTGCCGGATAACGGCGTAACCGCGGTGACGGTGGATGATGTGGATGGCGTACGTCTGGCCGGCTTGTTGTTTGATGCGGGCACCACCAACAGCGCTTCCTTGCTGCAAGTGGGCCCGGCTGGCGCCAGCGCTTCGCATGCCAGCAACCCGACCACCATCCAGGATGTGTATTTCCGCATCGGTGGCGCGGTGGCGGGCAAAGCCACCAACAGCCTGACGGTGAACAGCAGCAATGTGATCATCGATCACATCTGGGCATGGCGCGCTGACCACGGCCAGTCGGCTACCGGCTGGAACATCAATACGGCTGACACCGGCGTGATTGTGAACGGCGCCAATGTGCTGGCCACCGGCCTGTTTGTGGAGCATTACGAGAAATACAACGTGCTGTGGAATGGTCAGGGCGGCAAGACCATCTTCTTCCAGAACGAGCTGCCGTATGACGTGCCGGATCAGGCGTCGTGGATCAGCCCGGCTGGCAATGGTTATGCCGCGTACAAGGTGGCCGATAACGTCACCACGCACGAAGGCTGGGGCATGGGTAGCTATTGCTACTTTAACGTCAACCCGGCGGTGAATGCGTTGCACGGCTTTGAGGTGCCGAATGTGGCCGGCGTCAAATTGCACGATGTGTTTACAGTGTCGCTGGGCGGGGTAGGGACGATCACGCATGTGGTCAATAACACCGGCACCACCGCGCAAGGCACTTCGACCATCCCGCAAAACGTGGTCACTTATCCGTAAACAGTGGGTTTGCACCCCGGCGCCCGGTGCGCCGGTGGTAGACTCCTTGGCCCGCATCACTGATGCGGGCTTTTTTTTATGCCCGAATGCTCACTACGGTAAGACCATGCGCCCGCTGACCACCGACCGCCTGACCCTGGAACCGCAACTGGCCAGCCACGCCGAAGAGATGTTTCCGGTGATGTGTGACCCCGCCATTTACGAGTTCGAAAACGCGCCGCCCAAATCGGTGGAGAGTTTGCGCGCGCTCTACAAACGGCTGGAGTCACGCCAGTCGCCCAATGGCTTTGAGCAATGGCTGAACTGGATTTTGCGCTTGCAGGATGGCACCGCCATCGGCTACGTCCAGGCCACGCTGGACGCGCCGGGCCGCGCCACCATCGCCTATGAACTCGGCAGTAACTGGTGGGGCAAGGGTTACGCCAGTGAAGGCGTGCGCGCGATGCTGGATGAACTGCTCAGCCAGTACGGCGTGTTCGATTTCTATGCGACCTACAAGGCGCGCAATCATCGCTCGGCCAAATTGCTGCGCCGACTGGAATTCCAGACCTGTCGGCCCGGGCCGGAAACCCCGCACGTCTTAAGCGATGAAGTGTTGATGTACAAAGGCTTATAAGCGCGGCGGCCCGCTTCACAGGCAATCGAGGCCTTTGAGCGTCGCGCGCACGGCCTCGTCCAGCGGCGTATGCGGCTCGCTGCCCAATTGCGCCAGCAACTGGCGGTTATCCATCTGCACCGACTGTTGCCACAGATAACGCATCTCGCGTAATTCGCGGAATACCGTCACCAGCGGCGATGCCAAGGTCACCAGCCACCACGGAAAGCGCTTGATGGCAGGCGTCTGGTCGCTTTGTTGTTGCACCACGCGCTGGATGGCGGTCGCCATTTGCGTGCCATCAGCATCCCAATGTCCGCCAAAGTGGTAGTTGGCAAACGGCGGCAAGTTGTCCTGGGCCAGCAAGCGCAGCACCGTTTGCGCGGCATCGGGCACATAGGCCCATTGATGGCCCGCGCCGGGGCGGGCCGGGTTGGCGATCGAAGTCACCGCTTTGCCGGGCTTGACCAGGCCTTGCGCAAACCAGCTATTGCCCACTTGCGGACCAAAGAAATCGCCAAAGCGCACAATCAGCACCGGCGTGCCCGCGCTGGCGGCCAGGCGCAAGCGGCTTTCCATTTCGGCGCGGATTTTGCCTTTGCGTGTTTGCGGGTTTTGCGGCGCGCCTTCCAGGATATGGGCCCACTGGTCCGGACCAAAGTTATAAACCGTGCCGGGCAAGACCACCCGCGCCCGGCTGACCGCGGCGGCGGCCAGCGTGTTGTCCAGCATCGGCAACACCAGTTCGGACCAGCGCTGATAACCGGGCGGGTTAACCGCATGCACGATCACCTCCGCGCCTCTGCCGCGCGCAGTACATCGGCGCGTTGCATGGCATCGCCGGTCATCCACTCGATGCCGCTCTGATC
>BBFD01000420.1 GCA_001313065.1 Silvimonas sp. JCM 19000 | reverse complement strand
GGTCGGGCGTGCCGCGCATGCACGAGCGCCCGATAGGCGATCTGGTCGATGCGCTGCGGGTGGTGGGCGCCGACATCACTTATCTGGGCAACGCAGGCTTTCCGCCGCTGCAACTGCAACCGGCCAGCATTTCGGCGGGTCGGCGCATCCCGGTCAAGGGCAATGTGTCCAGCCAGTTTCTGACCGCCTTGCTGATGGCGCTGCCGCTGACCGGCGAAGACGTCACGCTGGAGGTAGTGGGCGAGCTGATCTCCAAACCCTATATCGAAATTACGCTCAACCTGATGGCGCGCTTTGGCGTCAAGGTGGAGCGCCGCGACTGGACGGAATTTTTTTTATTCCGGGCGGCCAGGTGTACCAAAGTCCGGGTGTGGTGCATGTGGAAGGCGATGCCTCCAGCGCCTCGTATTTTCTGGCGGCGGGTGCCATCGGTGGCGGCGTGGTGCGCGTGGAAGGCGTGGGCAGCGAGAGCATTCAGGGCGACAAGCGCTTTGCAGAAGTGCTGGAACTGATGGGCGCGCAAATCAGCTGGGGCGCCAACCATATCGAAGCGGCCCCGGCCCCCGGCGGCAAGCTGAAGGCGCTGGATATTGATCTTAACCACATTCCGGACGCGGCCATGACCATCGCCGTGGCGGCCTTGTTTGCCGAGGGCAGCACCGTTATCCGCAATATCGAAAGCTGGCGCGTCAAGGAAACCGACCGCCTGGCCGCCATGGCCACCGAACTGCGCAAGATCGGCGCTGCGGTGGAAGAGGGCCAGGACTATATCCGCATCACGCCGCCCGCGATGTTTATCCCCAATGCCGAAATTGATACCTACGACGACCACCGCATGGCGATGTGCTTTTCGCTGGTGGCACTGGGCGGCGTGCCGGTGCGCATCAACGATCCGGGCTGCACGGCCAAAACTTTCCCGACTTACTTTGATGTGCTGGCGTCGATCACTACCGCCGGGCTGTGAGCTGGGGTGGGTCGCGGCGTCCGCGTCTTGACCCGCCCACCAAAGCCAGCGAATTCAGCGTTATGTTTGCGTTGCTCTCCGTGGCTTTGCGCGGTGGTTCGTGACCCACTTTATGCGATGGCCGGGCTGCCGAATGCCCCCATCTTGAAAGCGGTTTTTTGTGTCCCCATTTCGTTGCCAGCGCACTTCTAGCAACAAGGAGCTTTGATTTATGAGTAAAGAAACGCTGGCTTTCAGGCCGAAGTAAAACAACTGCTGCAATTGATGATTCATTCCTTGTATTCCAACAAGGAAATCTTTTTTTGCGCGAGCTGATTTCGAATGCGTCCGATGCATGCGATAAATTGCGCTTTGAGGCCATCCACAATGGCGATCTGTATGAAGCGACGGTGAACTCAATATCAAACTGGCCTTCGACAAAGAAGCGCGCACCATTACGCTGAGCGATAACGGCATCGGCATGAGCCGCGACGAAGTCATCGCCAATATCGGCACCATTGCGCGTTCGGGCACCAAAGAATTCTTCAGCAAGCTGACCGGCGATGCGCAAAAAAGACAGCCATCTGATTGGCCAGTTTGGCGTGGGTTTTTTTTATTCGGCGTTTATCGTTGCCGATAAAGTCAGCCTGACTACCCGCCGCGCCGGTCTGGCGGCGGATCAGGCAGTACGTTGGGAAAGCGGTGGCGAAGGCGACTTTACGCTGGAAGAAGTCAGCAAAGCGTCGCGCGGTACGGAGATCGTGCTGCATCTGAAAGAAGGCGAGGACGAGTTCCTTGATGACTGGCGTTTGCGCGGCATTATCCGCAAGTACTCCGACCACATCAGCCTGCCCATCCTGATGGCCAAACAGCCGACCTATGACAATGACGGCAACGTGGTGCCGGGCGAAGGGCTGGAAGCGGTCAACCAGGCCAATGCCTTGTGGACCCGCAACAAAGCGGAAATCACCGACGAGCAATACAAAGAATTCTACAAACACGTGGCGCATGACTTTGATGAGCCCCTGGCATGGAGCCATGCGCGCATTGAAGGCCGCCAGGAATACACCGAATTACTGTTTATTCCCAAACGCGCCCCGTTTGATCTGTATGAGCGCGAACGCCGTCACGGCATCAAGCTGTATGTCAAACGCGTCTTTATTATGGAAGACGCTGAAAAGCTGATGCCGCAATACCTGCGCTTTGTGCGTGGCGTGATTGATTCGGCCGATTTGCCGCTGAATGTTTCGCGTGAAATCCTGCAAGCCAGCCGCGAAGTGGAAACCATCAAATCCGGTTGCGTCAAAAAAAGTATTGGGCGTGCTGGAGGATCTGGCCGAAAACAAGCCGGAAGATTACGCGCTGTTCTGGGAGCAATTTGGCAAGGTACTGAAAGAAGGCACCGGCGAAGATTTTGCCAATAAAGAGCGCATTGCCAAATTGCTGCGCTTTGCCTCGACGCTGGCCGATACGCCGGAACAAACCGTGTCGCTGGCCGATTACGTGGCCGCATGAAGGAAGGCCAGGACAAGATTTATTACATTACCGGCGACAGCTTTGCCGCCGCGCAGCACAGCCCGCATCTTGAAATCTTCCGCAAAAAAGGGCATCGAAGTATTGTTGCTGTCGGATCGCGTGGATGAGTGGCTGGCATCCAGCCTGACCGAATTCGATGGCAAGCAACTGCAATCGGTCGCCAAGGGCGAGCTGGATCTGAGCGCGTTTGAAGACGAAGCCGAAAAGCAGCAGCAAGAAGCGGCGGCGGCGGAACTGGCCGATGTGATCGAGAAGTTCAAGACCACGCTGGGCGACAAGGTGAAAGACGTGCGTGTCACGCATCGCCTGACTGATAGCCCGGCTTGCCTGGTGGTGGACAACTTCGACATGAGCGCCAACCTGGAGCGTTTGCTGAAACAAGCAGGCCAGGACGTCAAAGCCACGCGCCCGATTCTGGAAGTGAACCCGGAACATGCGCTGGTTAAAAAAGCTGAAAGCGCAACTGAACGGCGAGCGCTTTGAAGACTGGACCCACTTGCTGTACGACCAGGCTGTACTGGCCGAAGGCGCACAGCTGGATGATCCGGCCGGCTTTGTGAAGCGTTTGAATGGGCTGATGGCGCAGATGTAATTGCGCTGGCGGTTAAGCAAAACGGCGATTCGCGGATCGCCGTTTTTTTATGTTGGGCTGCGCCAATGGTGTTTGCGCGTATCGGGTGGCATCGGCGCCCCGGCTATGTCCCATCATCAGAACCATCTGGGTGGGACGCCCCTTTTTTGCTTC
>BBFD01000419.1 GCA_001313065.1 Silvimonas sp. JCM 19000 | reverse complement strand
GCTCCGGAGTGGGCGTAGCCGCCACTGCCGATGCGCCGTGCGTTTCCGATGCCGCTTGTGCCAGCACCGGACTGGGTGTTGCGGTGGGCTTGGGGCGCCGTTTCGGTTTTGGCGCCGGTGTAGGCGTTGGCGCGGCCGCCGCCAGCTTCAGCGGTTGTTTGGGCTGCAGCCAGATCGTCTGTCGTTCTGGCCGTTTTACATTCTTCAGCGACGTGGGTAGCTCGTCGTCATCCCACGACTGGTCTTCAAGCTTGTGGGTAACCTTGGCCAGTTTTTTCATTCAGATCCAGCGGGGTATTGCTCCACCACGCGTAGATCAAGTCAGCGCTGACGCTGAGCACGTGCAGCAATAGCGATAACACAAAAGCGCCCAGCAACAACAGGCGCGAGCGATTCCAGCGGCGATGGGCGCGCGGCGCGGTCATGCCACCTGCTGCGTATCGCGCACGCGCTGGCCATCAATCTGCAAGCCGCCGGCCACAAAGCGGGCCACGGCTTGCGGATACAGGGTGTGCTCGCATTCCAGTACGCGGGCGGCCAGCGTTTCGGGCGTGTCATCGTCCAGCACCGGTACCGCTGCCTGCGCGATGATCGGGCCGTGATCGAGCTCGGCCGTGACAAAGTGCGCGGTGCAGCCATGCAGTTTGACGCCTGCTTCAATGGCGCGCGCATGGGTGTGCAAACCAGTAAATGCGGGCAACAGTGACGGATGCACATTGATCATGCGGTTGGCGTAGTGCGCCACAAATGCCGGGGTCACAATCCGCATAAAGCCAGCCAGCACCACCAGATCGGGCGCGTGCTGGTCGATCAGCGTCATCAGCGCGGCATCAAACTGGTCGCGGTCGGCAAATTCTTTATGATCCAGCACCGCGGTGGCGATGCCGTTTTGCTGCGCCCATGTCAGTCCTGCCGCTTGCGGCCGGTTCGAAATCACGGCGGCTACGCGAGCGCCCGCAATGCGCGCGTTGACGATCGCCTGCATATTGCTGCCGCGACCAGAAATCAGGATGACGATGTTCTTCATAAAGCGGGTATCGAGGGCCGAAGGAAAGGCTAAAAAAACACAGGCCGCCCGCGCTGCAGAACAGACACGGGCGGCCCAGGGCGGAGACAGTCAACGCCGGATCAGGCCACCTGGGTCTGATGCTCGTCGCCCTGGCGCTCGCGCACCAGACCGATGCGATACACCGTTTCGCCCTCGGCTTGCAGGGTTGCGATAGCGGCGGCCGCATCGGCTTCATCAACAATCACCACCATGCCGATGCCGCAGTTAAACGTACGGTACATTTCGTCGGCCGCCACATTGCCTTTTTTCTTGCAGCCACTGGAACAGCTTGGGCATGGTCCAGCTTTGCGCGTCGACTTGTGCCACCACATTGGCTGGCAATACACGCGGCACGTTCTCGGAAATGCCACCGCCGGTGATATGGGCCATGCCCTTCACGGTCAGCGTTTGCATCAGCTTGAGCAGTGGTTTTACATAGATGCGGGTCGGGGCCATCACCACGTCAGCCAGCGATTTGCCGCCGTCAAATTCAGCCGCGTAATCGGCTTCGGCCAGATGCATGATCTTGCGCACCAGCGAATAACCATTGGAATGCGCGCCGTTGGAAGCCAGGCCCAGCACCACATCGCCCGGCTTGATGTGCTCGCCGGTGATGATATTGGCTTTTTCCACCACGCCCACGGCAAAGCCAGCCAGATCGTATTCGCCCACCGGGTACATGCCCGGCATCTCGGCGGTTTCGCCGCCAATCAGCGCCGCGCCGGCTTGTTCACAGCCATGCGCAATGCCGCGGATGACTTCGGTGGCGGAATCCACGTGCAGCTTGCCGCAGGCAAAATAATCAAGGAAGAACAGCGGTTCAGCGCCCTGAACCAGAATGTCGTTGACGCTCATGGCCACCAGATCGATGCCGACGGTGTCATGGCGATTGAGTTCGAAGGCCAGCTTGAGCTTGGTGCCCACGCCGTCAGTGCCCGAGACCAGCACCGGCTCTTTGTACTTTTTTTTGGAGATTTCCACCAGACCACCAAAACCGCCGATGCCGCTCAGAACTTCGGGGCGCATGGTGCGCTTGGCATAGGGTTTGATGTTCTCTACAAGCTGATCGCCAGCGTCGATATCGACACCTGCATCGCGATAGCTCAAACCGGGGGTGGTGGTGGTCATGCGTGGCCTCGTGGTCATCGTGATCTACAACGGTTTGCGTAAGGGATAAGTCAAAACGGTCGTCAAAAAAGTGCCCACAGCCAGCCCGCAAAGTGGGCCTGAACGCGGCGTCCATCCCAGGTTCATGGCGGGAAGAGCGCGTTGCAGCTAGAATTGACGGCCGTTCGATCCAAAAGCGCCGTATTTTAACGCATCCCGCGATGAAACGCCCGACTCCCCGTCAGCCGATGTTCCACTCCCGCACCGCCTTTGCTGGCCTGCGGCTTCTGGCACGTCTGCGGGTTAGCGCCGCCGTGCCGTCGCAGTGTGGTTGCCCATGAGCAGCAACTGGTGCTGGACCTGTATCTGCCGCAGCCGCCCAGCGTTGAAGGTTATGTGGCGGGCGAAAACGCCGAGCCTTGTTCATGCTGGGCGAATGGGCTTCGGGCGAAAGCTACGCGTCGTTCATGTATCTATGGGGCGGCCCCAGCGTGGGCAAATCGCATTTGCTGGCAGCGGCGCGGCAACGGGTGCCGGGTGCCATTCTGGTGGATTGTGCGCGCCAGGCATTGCCACTGAGCATAGCGCCCGATGCGGCCTTGCTGGTTGATAACGTCGAGCATCTCGATTTTGAAGCGCAAATCCGCTTGTTCGATCACTTCAATACGCTGCGCGAAGGCAATGGCCGTTTGATTGCCACCGGCCCCGTGCCACCGATGCAACTGGAATTGCGCACCGATCTGACCACGCGGCTGGGTTGGGGCCTGGTGTACCAGCTCAAGCCTTTGAGCGACGCCGACAAGCTGGCCGCCTTGCGCAAACAGGCGCGCGAGTGGGGTTTTGATTTGTCGACCGAGGCGGCCGAATATTTGCTGCGCCATACCGACCGCGATCTGGTCAGCCTGCAATCGGTGCTGACCCAGGCCAATCGCTATGCGCTTTCGCAAAAAAAACGCCCGGTGACGGTGCCGCTATTGCGCGAAGTGCTGCACGCCGATCGCGATTTCTGATTTCCGCCAGGGGCTTGCGGCGCGCTCAAGGCGCCGCAGCCGGCGCAGTGCGCGCGGCATCG
>BBFD01000418.1 GCA_001313065.1 Silvimonas sp. JCM 19000 | reverse complement strand
CAAGGAACCACCGCCACCGCCGCCGCTACGCGCCGCCGGTCTGCTCGACGCGGAGCGCTTCATATCTCTACTCATAGACCTTTTCTCCGGCGCGGCGAGTACCGCGCCTGGTGCGTTCTGTATATATGGCCTTGCCCCGCAACAGGGCACTGCGGCCAAATGTGGCGAATTCTAGCACCCGCCGTTGCTTTGGCTACACATCGTGCTGACATAAAAGGGAGTTTTGTCACTGAACGGATTTAGCGTGCAGTGCAACAAAGCACAAACGCGGCATATAATCGGCGTTCGTTTGTTTAAGGGTTACCCCCAACATGCAGGATTCCAGGAAAGCCTGGTCTGGTCGGTTCAACGAGCCGGTGTCAGATCTGGTCAAGCGCTACACCGCGTCGGTCGGCTTCGACAAACGCATGGCCGAAGTCGACATTCAGGGTTCCTTAGCCCACGCCACCATGCTGCAACGCGCGGGCGTGCTGACTGAAGAGGACCTGCGTGCCATCCAGAGCGGCATGGCCGATATCCTGGATGAGATCCGCCATGGCACGTTCGAGTGGTCGCTCGATCTTGAAGACGTGCACATGAATATCGAGCGGCGTCTGACGCAAAAAAATCGGCGATGCGGCAAGCGTCTGCATACCGGGCGCAGCCGCAATGACCAGGTCGCCACCGATATCCGTCTGTATCTGCGTGGCGCCATCGATGTGTTGATCGGGCTGGTGCACGAGTTGCAGATTTCGCTGCTCGAACTCGCCGAAAAAAAACACGCCGCCACCGTCATGCCCGGGTTTACCCATCTGCAAGTGGCGCAGCCGGTCACCTTCGGCCACCACATGCTGGCGTATGTAGAAATGCTGGGCCGCGATGCCGAGCGTTTCGCTGATGCGCGCCGCCGGGTTAACCGTCTGCCGCTGGGCTCCGCCGCACTGGCCGGTACCACTTTTCCGGTGGACCGCGCTTATACCGCCGAGCTGCTGAATTTTGAAGGCGTGTGTGAGAACTCGCTGGATGCGGTCTCCGATCGCGACTTTGCGATTGAATTTACCGCTGCCGCCGCGCTGACCATGACGCATCTGTCGCGCCTGTCCGAAGAACTGGTGCTGTGGATGAGCCCGCGCTTCGGCTTTATCGATATTGCCGATCGCTTCTGTACCGGCTCGTCGATCATGCCGCAGAAAAAAAGAACCCCGACGTGCCGGAACTGGTGCGCGGCAAGACCGGCCGCGTCAACGGCCATCTGGTGGCACTGCTGACGCTGATGAAGGGCCAGCCGCTGGCCTACAACAAAGACAATCAAGAAGACAAAGAGCCGCTGTTCGATACGGTCGATACCCTGACCGACACGTTGCGGATCTATGCCGACATGATGCGTGGCGTTACCGTCAAACCCGACGCCATGGCGCAAGCGGTCAAGCAAGGCTATGCCACCGCCACCGATCTGGCCGATTACCTGGTCAAGAAAGGCCTGCCTTTCCGCGATGCGCATGAAGCCGTGGCACTGGCAGTGCGTTATGCCGAAGAAAAAACGCCGTGATCTGTCCGAGCTGCAACTGGTTGAACTGCAGAGCTTTTCACCGCTGATTGAAGCCGATATCGCCGAAGTGCTGACCGCCGAAGGCAGTATTGCCGCACGCGATCACGTTGGCGGCACCGCGCCCGACCAGGTACGGTTGCAGATTTCGCGCTGGCGCCAACGTCTGGGCGTGTAAGCGCTGCAGCGGGCTTAGCCACAACGGTCGGAGGCATTCCGGCCCGTTGGCTTTTGTACCTTCTCCTTCACCCCCTTTGCTTGCTGAGCCCCGCACCATGCCGTTGACCTGGACCTGGTATCGCTTCTCCGACTTTGATTCCGCTGCCCTCTACGCCTATCTCAAACTGCGCCAGGACGTGTTTGTGGTGGAGCAGAACTGCGTTTATGGCGATCTGGATGATCTGGACCAGCCGTCGTGGCATTTGCTCGGGCGCGACGCGGCCGGGCAGGTCCAAGCGGCACTGCGGCTGGTGCCGCCCGGACTCAAGTACGACACGCCATCGCTCGGCCGAGTGGTGGTGGCTGCGGCGGCGCGTAAAGGGGGCACCGGCTCAGCATTGGTGGCCGAAGGCCTGGCGCAATCGGGGCGTCTGTATCCCGGCCTGGGCAATCGCATCGGCGCGCAAGCGCACCTGCAACGCTTTTATGGCGCACTTGGCTTTGTCACGGTGAGTGCGCAATACGATGAAGACGGCATTCCGCATGTCGATATGGACTGGCTCCCCGCCCCTGAGTACACCGCACGTCTGCCCTGCGCCCGATCACGGCGCACCAGCATGTTGCTGCGCCGCCGCAATTCGCCCCGTTTGCACGCGCCTGCCTGACAAGAAAATTGCAGATAAATAAAGCAGTTTTACGCCGTTCGTCAGCAGAGGCGCGCTTCTTTGTCGTTGGCATCAGGCTTGGCCATAAACTGGCATGTCGTTGATTTACCAAGATATTTTGCAAAAAACGGCGCGCGGTTTCCACGCCCCTTTGGCACGCCTGGCGCGCGGTCATCGCGCCGTCATGCCGCTTTCACACAAATCGGGAACGATGTTTGCTCACAAGTAGATACGTCACAGCAAATACCAGCCGTGCACTGCACACTGTCGCTTGCTGATGCTGACGAAATGCTTTTGCAATACTGACTGTGGCATAATTGGTGCAATGCATCAAAGAGTTGGCTTACTAGCCAGCAGGCAACCAGGCAGCCACGCCACCGAATCTTGATCCGACGCTCCACGCGCGGCGGATCGTGCCCCCAGCAGGGTGGGCACCGCAGCTTTTGTTTTTTAACTCGTAAAGGAAATGTGCCATGAGTAGCTTTGCTCGTTCTGTTGTACTGCTCGCCATTTGCGGCGCCATGATCGCGTTTACCACGCCGGTCCACACGATGTTCTAAGCCGGCCCAAGGCTTAACCCCACCCATGCCCGGTACGCCGGGCATTTTTTATGCGTGGACGGCATCGGATGCGTGTTATGGCCGTGTCCATGGCCTTCTGTAGGTGGACATGCGTGCAGCATGCGGCAACAATCCTTGTTTTCTGCCACACCCAGGCACCCAGCGCATGGCTACCCAACTTAGCGTCAACCTGAACAAGATTGCCCTGATCCGCAATTCGCGCGGCCGGGATTATCCGTCCGTCACTCACTTTGCCCGCCTGGCCCTGCAACACGGCGCCGCAGGGGTCACCATCCACCCGCGGCCCGATCAACG
>BBFD01000417.1 GCA_001313065.1 Silvimonas sp. JCM 19000 | reverse complement strand
GCAAAGCGCTGGCCGACGCTCAGGCCGCGCCCGGCGACGCGCAGCTGAACCCGGCCAAATACAACGATCGCATCATGCGTTTGCGCGACAACGCCACCGTGCACGAAAAGAACGTCGACGCCCTCACCGCCGAACTGGCTAAAAGCAAATAAACCTCGTCTCCCATAGGGCTGGACTCGGCGCCCCCGTCCAGACCCTCTACGCAAAGCCGCCCACCAGCACGTTGCAGCGTGTTTATCACTGTGTGTTGCTGCCAGGCCGTTTTGGTCCGCGCAAAGCGCGGCACTGTAATCGGAGTGCGGCGGCTTCATCCTTCTCGCTTGCTTTGATTGGTGGGTCGAGACCCACCCTATCCGCTCGCATTTTCCGGTTTTTCTGATTGCGCAATTGATCCAAGTCAGGGCATTGCACCGTTTCATTGCCTGAAATGCACGTGATTGGTGCATTATCGGACTGGCGTTGCACCAGCACGTACCTCGCATGCTGGCCCGGTAATTGCTTGGTATCGCCACGTACGGCCACCACGGCTGTGTCTTACCGGGCGCAGACCGCGCTGAGCTTTGATCCATCTTCTGTTCAAGCAGACCGCACAATGACTCCGACACCAAGCGCCTTCGCTGGCCTGGATTTTCTCGATGCAGCCGTACTGGCCACCCACGATGATGGCTCGCTGGTCTACTTCAACCCGATCGCCGCCGATTTGCTCGGCCTGCGTGATGACTTTATTGGCGCGCCGCTCACGCAATGCCTGGGGCCAGACAATGCCGTGGTTACCGCGTTGGAAAACGCCGGTCGCGGCAATATCACGCTGACCGAACACGAAATCCTGCTGCACAGCACGCATGGCGAAATCTACGTATCGCTCACCGCCAGCCCCATCGATGGCCCGGCCGGCTCGGCGATTGCGGAAATCCGCCAGATCGACCAGCAGCGCAAGATCGCCAACGAAGAGCGTCTGCAAGCGCAGCAACAAGCCAACCGCGAGTTGATCCGCAATCTGGCACACGAAATCAAGAATCCGCTGGGTGGCATCCGTGGCGCCGCGCAATTGCTGTCGCGCGAACTGCATGACGCCCATCTGAAGGAATACACCCAGGTCATCATCGAAGAATCGCAGCGCCTGCAAAGCCTGCTTGACCGCTTGCTGACGCCGCATCGTCTGCCGCAGTTGGGCGAGCTGAGCATTCACGAAGTGCTGGAGCGCGTGCGCAGCCTGATGCTGGCCGAAACGCCGAATGGCCTGGCCGTCAAACGCGATTACGACACCAGTCTGCCCAACCTGATTGGCGATCGGGAACAGCTGATCCAGGCCGTGCTTAATATCATGCGCAACGCCATCCAGGCCATGGCGGGCGTGGGCGAGATCATGTTGCGCACGCGGGTGGCGCGGCAGGTCACGCTTAACCGCCAACGCTATCCGATTGCGGTGCAGATCCAGATTATCGATAACGGGCCAGGCATCCCCGAGCATCTTAAAGACACGCTGTTCTACCCGCTGGTATCGGGCCGCCCCGGGGGCACCGGCATCGGGCTGCATCTGGCGCATACCTTTATCAGCCAGCACCACGGCACTATCGATTTTGACAGCCGCCCCGGCTACACCTGTTTCAACCTGTTGTTGCCGCTCAATGGCTGGCAAAACGAAACCGCACTCACAACTAAAGCAACGGAGCATCCATGAGCACCGTCTGGGTCATCGACGACGACCGTTCCATCCGCTGGGTTTTTTGAAAAAAAGCACTGGCGCGTGAAGGCATTGCGTTTGCCACGTTTTCTTCCGCCACCGAAGCACTGGCCCGCCTGGGCCGCGAAGTGCCCGAAGCCATCGTGTGCGATATCCGCATGCCGGGCGAATCGGGGCTGACCTTTCTTGAGCTGGTCAAAAAAAGATTATCCGGGCCTGCCCGTGATCATCATGACCGCGCATTCCGATCTGGAAAGCGCCGTATCGGCCTTCCAGGGCGGCGCGTTTGAATACCTGCCCAAGCCATTCGATATCGACCAGGCCACCGGCCTGATCCAGCGCGCGCTGCAAGAAGGCGAACGCCAGGCCATCGGCGAAGAAGCGCCCGTCACCAACCCGGACATCCTGGGCCAGGCGCCGGCCATGCAGGACGTGTTCCGCGCGATTGGTCGTCTGAGCCAATCCGCTGCCACGGTGTTGATTACCGGCGAATCCGGCTCGGGCAAAGAACTGGTGGCACGCGCCTTGCATCGCCACAGCCCGCGCGCGGCCAAGCCGTTTATTGCCATCAACACCGCCGCTATCCCTAAAGATTTGCTCGAATCCGAATTGTTCGGCCACGAGCGCGGTTCGTTTACTGGCGCCGAAGCGCGTCGCCAGGGCCGCTTTGAACAAGCCGAAAACGGCACGCTGTTTCTCGATGAAATCGGCGATATGCCATCCGAACTGCAAACGCGCTTGCTGCGCGTATTGTCGGATGGCTTCTTTTACCGCGTGGGCGGCCAGGCACCGATCAAAGCCAATGTGCGCGTGATTGCGGCCACCCACCAACATCTTGAAGAGCGCGTAAAACAAGGCGCATTCCGCGAAGACTTGTTTCACCGCCTTAACGTCATTCGCCTGCGCCTGCCAGCGCTGCGCGAACGCCGCCAGGACGTTCCCCTCCTGGCGAGGCACTTCCTGGCCCGCTCAGCCGCAGAACTGGGTGTGGAACCGAAGCGCCTGTCTGAAGACGCCATGACGGCGCTCAGTAACTTCAGTTTTCCCGGCAACGTGCGTCAGCTGGAAAACCTGTGTCACTGGATTACCGTCATGGCGCCAGGCGCTACCGTCGGCGCCGCCGACTTGCCGCCTGAAATCAGCGAAATTACTACCGATGGCGAAACCGGCACCGTGTCAGCGGGGACTGGCGCGCCGCATTGGCCGCCGACATAGGCAGCCGCCTGGCCAAGGGCGAGAACCGCGTGCTGGATCAGATCATGCCGGCGTTTGAGCGCACGGTGATCGAACGCGCGCTGGCGCATACCGGCGGCAAGCGCATTGAAGCGGCGGAGTTGTTGGGTTGGGGGCGCAATACCCTGACCCGCAAGATCCAGGAATTGGGGATGGATAACGAGGTCTGACCTCTGCCCATCAATCGGTAGGGTGCGTTACCCCCGGCTTTTTCGGGGGCAACGCACATTTCGGTTATGCCATGGATGGTGGATGGCCCGGATGGGGCCGGGGCCTTTGGCCCCAAACTGTGCGTTGCCCCCAAAAAAAACGGGGG
>BBFD01000416.1 GCA_001313065.1 Silvimonas sp. JCM 19000 | reverse complement strand
GGTCGATACCGGCCACGGCACCATCCGGCTGACGCTGGCGGATACGGCGGCAGGCAGGTGTTTCGCATGTATCAAGTGGGCGGATGGGCCATCACTGGTTATCAAAAAAAGACGTTGCGCTTGAAACCACGCGTGCCGACGGCACACAGCAGCGCTTCCGTTTTGCCTCGAAGATGGGCTATCTGGAATCCACCGACCCGATCGCAGCGCCGCCGTGCTTCAGCGCACGCCTGTCGCTGGGGCACGCCGGTCACAGTCATGACTATGACCTCGACTTTGGTTTGCCTGACGCGGACGCGACGACGGCAGGCGGGGAGGAATATCAGGACGCGCATGAACGCGCCCATGCCAACGATATCCGTCGCCGCTTTGCCAGCGGCAACGTGACCACCGGGCAGATTGTAATGTTCGGTTTGACCGGGGGCCTGGTGCCGTGTCCCGCTTCGATCACCGTGTTGTTGCTGTGTCTGCAGTTAAAGAAAATCAGCCTCGGCGCCGCGCTGGTGCTGTGTTTCAGCATCGGGCTGGCGCTGACCATGGTCCTCAGCGGCACGCTGGCCGCCTTGTCGGTCCACCATGTGGCGCGACGTTGGCGCGGTTTTGGCGATTTCGCACGCAAGGCTCCGTTTGTGTCCGGCGCGCTGATCATGCTGGTGGGTTTGTACGTGGGCTACCACGCGCTGCGCGCACTGAGCTGAAGCGAGCCGCAATCCGGGCCCGGTTCAAGTTAGCGCCGGCCCGGCGCCAAATTTTTCCACCAGAAAATCCACAAATACGCGCACGCGCGCCGGCATGGTCGGACCGCCGACAAATACTGCATGAAAGGCCTCGCGATCTTGCGGGTTGTAGTCTTCCAGCAGTGCAATCAAGCTGCCATTGGCCAGATCCTCCCGTACCGCAAACGCGCCTTCGCGCGCGATACCAACGCCGTGGCGGGCCAGATGCGTCAATGCTTCGCCGCTGTTGGCGACGATGCTACCCGCCACCTTCAGCCGAAAATCCCGACCGTCGCGCCGGAACGGCCAGCCGGCTTCAGCACGGCGGAAATTGAAACCGAGGCAGTTGTGTTTGAGTAAATCTTCCGGCGTCTGCGGCGTGCCGTGGCGGCGCAAATAGTCCGGCGCGGCGACGATCACATGGCCGGTCTCGCCCAGCTTGCGCGCGGTCAGCGGGCTGTCGGCCAGCGCGCCAAAGCGCACCGCAATATCCGCCTGGCCGCCGAGGATATCCACCACATGATCGGTCAGGCTCAGATCAACCACGATATGGGGAAACCGCGCGCTGAACTCCCCCAGCAAAGGCACGATGGCAATGCGACCATGCGTGAGCGAAGCGCTGACGCGGATGCGTCCACGCGGTACGCCCTGGTCGGTGATGGCTCCTTCCACCTCGGCAATATCGGCCAGAATGCGGCGTGCGGCATGCAAATAAGCATCCCCCTCCACCGTCAATGAAATGTGCCGCGTGGTGCGCACCAGCAGGCGCGCGCCCAGCCTGGCTTCGATGCGCGCACGATGCGACTGATGGCCGAGGGCGTCAGATCAAGCTGGCGCGCCGCTGCCGACAGGCTGCCGTGTTCGGCCACGGCCACAAAGACTTCCATTTCTCCTGAACGCCCGCTTACATCCATTTGTGACTCCCACGCAAAACTATTAGTCCGGAAACGGCACTAGTTGCGGTTTATTCTCGCCATTATTCTTGTTGACGCACAAACGAGGAAATAAAAATGCGTTCGATGTCCCCCTTGCTGGCTTTGTCGATCGGTGCTTTTGGCATCGGCGTGACCGAATTTGCGCCCATGGGCATGCTGCCTGGCATCGCCAGCGACCTGGGCGTCTCCATACCCACGGCGGGTTTGCTGGTCAGCGGCTACGCCATGGGCGTGTTGCTGGGCGCGCCGTTCATGACGCTGAGCACCACGCGGGTGCCACGGCGACTGTTGCTGATTGCGCTGATGGCGATTTTTTACCGTGGGCAATCTGATGGCCGCGCTGGCTACCAGCTACAGCGCATTGCTGGTGGCGCGGGTGGTCACTTCACTGTGTCACGGCGCGTTTTTTCGGCGTCGGCTCGGTGGTGGCCACGCAAGTAGTGGCGCCAGAAAAAAAACGCGCTGGCGCCGTCGCCACCATGTTTATGGGCCTGACTATTGCCACCATCGGCGGCGTGCCGCTGGCGACCTGGGTGGGCGATACCCTGGCTGGCGCTCGGCCTTCTGGGGCATTGCCGGTCTGGGCGTGCTGGCGATGGCCGCGTTGCGTTACGCCTTGCCCGATGTGCCCGCTGGCCATAGCGATAACGTCATGGCGGAGATCCGCGTGCTCGGCCAACGCGCCGTGCTGTCAGCACTGGCGCTGACGGTGCTGGGGTCGAGCGCCATGTTTACCGTGTTCACTTACATCGCGCCCATCCTGCATGAACAAACGCATGCCTCAACCGGCTTTGTCTCGGCCATGCTGATGCTGTTTGGCGTCGGCATGACCATCGGCAATCTGTGGAGCGGCAAAGCCACCGACCGCGCGCCTGATCGCACGCTGATCGTCACGCTGGTGGCGCTCACCGTCATCCTGCTGGGCTTTGCGTGATCATGCGCTGGACCGTGCCCGCCGCCATCACCATTCTGTTCTGGGGCATCGCCAGCTTTGCCATTGTGCCGCCGCTGCAAATGCGGGTTATGACTGCCGCGGCCGCCGCACCCAACCTGGCTTCGGCCACCAATATCGGCGCCTTCAACCTCGGCAACGCCATCGGCGCGGCACTGGGCGGTGCGGTCATCGATGCGGGGCTGGGCTATCCGGCGGTGTCGCTGGCTGGCGCGGCGATGGCGGCCAGTGCGCTGATTACGCTGCTGCTGATCAAAACATGGGGACGCGCGCCGCTGGCTTCGGCTTGAGGGTTGGCTGGATGGGAGCGCGGTAAATAGAAAAACGGGTGATCCGCCGGGGCCGTCCGGCGTCGTAACGCACCCTACGCGCCGGTCTGCGAAACATGCATAGGGTGGGTCTAGACCCACCTCACCAAGCCATATGCAAGTAACGCGATACCGGCCCAGCACTCTGCCTGGTCCGCACCGCAACGCTGCAGTGATGTTGTTGCTTGGGCATGGAACCGGGGCCCGGCTGGATTAGCGCGGTGCGCCGAGGGTGGGCAATGCCGTCTGCACGGCGCGGGTGATCAGATCGCGTAGCCAGCGATGCGCCGGGTCGGCGTCAAAGCGCGGATGCCAGATGGCCGCG
>BBFD01000415.1 GCA_001313065.1 Silvimonas sp. JCM 19000 | reverse complement strand
TGGCAGCATGGCGGCCGCCATCCTGAGCTGCGCGCTGGCCGATGTATTCGTGCAGGTACAACGCGGCCAGCGCATCCGCTTTGATGATGGCAAGGTTGAAGGCGTGATCGAGCAGGTTGATGCGCATCGGCTGGATATCCGCATCACCCAGGCCGAAGGCGGGCGCGTCAAGCTCAAGGGCGGACGCGGCATCAATCTGCCGGATACACAGCTACCGCTGACGGCCTTGACCGAGGCCGACAGCGTCGCGCTGGCCGAGGTATTGCCCGATGCTGATCTGGTGGCGATCTCGTTTGTACAAACCCCGGCCGACGTGGAGCAAGTGGTGGAACTGCTGGCACAGCACCAGGCCAACCACGTCGGCCTGATCCTGAAACTGGAAACCGCCAGCGTGGTACGCCAGTTGCCGCAAGTGTTGCTGGCGGCACTGCGGCATCCGCATGTGGCGGTGATGATTGCGCGCGGCGACCTGGCCGCCGAGATGGGCTTTGCCGCGCTGGCGGCCACCCAGCACAGCATTTTGCAATGGTGCGAAGTGGCGCACTTGCCGGTGATCTGGGCCACGCAGGTACTGGAATCGATGGCGAAAAAAAGGCGTACCCACCCGGGCCGAAGTCAGCGATGTGGTGCTGGCCGGGGAGGCCGATTGCGTGATGTTGAACAAAGGCCCGTATATCGTGGAGACGCTGCAGTTTCTCGACGACTTGCTGGCGCGCAATGTGCACGCCACGCAAGCCATCTGAGCCTGGTTCGCTGGCGTGCGGCGGGGCGGTCGCGATTTCAGTCGCGCATTTCAAAGATCTTGTTGAAGTTGGCGATGTCCAGCACGGAGCGCACGCCCGGCCCGCAATTGAGCAATACGATGCGATAGCCTTCGACGCGCTGGCGCAGCAATAACAGCATGCCCAGCGCGGCCGAGTCCAGATAAGTGACGCCACTGAAATCCAGATGCAGTTCATCTACCAGCGGGCTCTGGATTGCGGCGGAGGCCACTTCCTTGAACTCGCGATGCATCTCAAAACTGAGCTGGCCGCCGATCGCAATGATCGCCACGCCACCTTGTTGCCGCCACGATATCGCCATGATCTTCCTCCGGCTGTTGTGATCGAGGTTGTTCACCCAGTCTAGTCGCCCCAAGCCAGCAGGCAAGCCAGCACGGGCGTTTGCGCCGGGTTCCGACACGTTTTTTGCGCGGCCTGGGGACGCGAATGACGCTGATTAATCGCGCGTGAGCACTTCGATCAGCTCGATTTCAAAGATCAGATTCGAGTTCGGCTTGATATGCGCGCCAATCTGGCGCTCGCCATAGGCCAGATGCGCGGGCACCCACAACTTGCGTTTGCCGCCTTCGCGCATGCCCATCAAACCCTGGTCCCACCCTTTGATCACGCGGCCGGTGCCAATGACACACTGAAACGGTTTGCCGCGGGTGTACGACGAATCAAACACCGTGCCGTCTTCCAGAAAACCGTTGTAGTGCGCCGTAATCAGCGCGCCTTTGGCGATTTCTTTGCCGCTGCCGGTTTCGATATCAACAATCTGCAGATCCTGGGATTGCTCAGTCATGCTGGGGCCGCCTTGCTTGCTCACAAAAGGCAGCGTTGTCGCATCAAACGGCGGCCTTGGCAAGCGCGGCATCGCCCTGCCCGGCTGGCGCGACCGGAGCGAAGCGCTCGCGATAATCCTGCGGCAGTACGCCGAGGCGGCGCAAAAAGGCGCGGCGCAAGTTTTGTTCGTCGCCAAATCCGCAGTCGGCAGCCACGCGTTTGATCGAAGCGCGCGCTTGTTGCAGCGCGCGGCAAGCGGCTTCCAGCCTGAGGGTTTCGACCATGCGCGCGGGGGTGGTGCCTTGTTGCTCCTGATAGGCACGGCAGAAACTGCGCACGCTCATGCCCGCCCGCGCCGCCAGTTGTTCGACCCGCAAATCAGCGGTCAGATGGGCGCTGATCCAGCCGTGTAATTCGGCAAAACCGGCGCGGCTGCGTTGTTGCGCCAACAAGGGCGCGCTGAATTGCGCCTGGTTGCCGGGGCGCTTGAGAAACACCACCAGCCGCTGCGCCACTTCCATGGCAATGGCGTGGCCGCGATCTTCTTCTATCAACGCCAAGGCCAGGTCGATGCCGGCGCTGATTCCGGCCGAGGTCCAGATGCGGCCTTGCCGTAAAAAAGATCGGCTCATCGCGCACATCCAGGTGCGGATACAGGCACGCAGTTGCGCCAGATGATCCCAATGCGTGGTGACCGCGACACCGCCCAGCACGTCGGCGGCAGCAAGCAAAAAAAGCAGCCGGTACACACCGAGCACAGGCGGCGCCAGTGCGCGTGATGCTGGCGCACCCAGGCCACGATGGCGGCGTCATCCGGCACGTGCGTACCGATGGCGCCGCCGGGTAACAGCACCGTATCGATGGCGCCGGGGTCCAGCTCGGCCAGCGCGCTGGTGTGCAAGGGCAGACCGGCCGAGGTCAGCACCGCGCCGCCTTGTGGCGACGCCACCACCAGGCGATAGAACGGCGGCAGATCGGGCCGCATACGGACGCTTTGCGAAAACGCCTCCAGCGGCCCGGCCACATCGAGTACGTTGACGTTGTGATACACCACCAGAACCACCAGCCGCGCTTGCATCAATACCTCTCTTTACGCGGGCTGCAGCGCACGCTGCGACAACAGCCTCAGATTGAACAGCAGCGCCACGCCCAGCAGCGGCCAGGTCAGCACATTGAGGGTGATCCAGCTGCTGTGCGCCAGCAACTGGCCAGACAGCAAGGACGCCAGCGCGGTGGCCGCAAAGGTGCTGAATTCGCTCAAGGCCTGCGCCCGGCCGCGTTCTGCCGGGCGATAACTTTGCGTCAGCCAGGTACTGCCACCGACAAACATGAAGTTCCAGCCGACGCCCAGGCAGAGCAGCGCCAGATACCAGCTGACCAGACCGTCGCCATAAATCGCCAGTACACCGGTGCAGGCCGACAAAGCGATTCCGCTCATAACCACCGGCGTGACGCCCAGTTTGCGGATCAGCCAGCCCGATACCAGTGCCGGTGCATACATGCCGACCAGATGCCACTGGATCACCCCCGCGCCTTCATCCACCGTGCGGTGCGCGCACATCATGGCCAACGGTGTGGCCGTCATCAAAAAAAACATCATCACCGCGTAGCCAATCACATTGGTGGCCAACGCCGCCTGGTAGCGCGGCTGGCGCACGATCTCGCGCAATGGCCGGGCGGGTTCCGCTGCGAGGTGAGCGAC
>BBFD01000414.1 GCA_001313065.1 Silvimonas sp. JCM 19000 | reverse complement strand
CCCGGCGCCGACACCAACCCCTACGCCGACCCCCGCTCCCACCCCATCAGCCAGCCTGCCCAAGCATGTGCTGGTCGGCTATCTGCATTCCAGCTTCGCCAACGGTTCTGGCTACATCCCGATGGCCAATGTCTCGAATGACTGGGATGTGATCGCGCTGGCGTTTGGCGATTCCGACACCAACGGCAACATCACCTTTACCCGCTGCAAACCGTCGGAGTGCCCCAATGTCGAAAGCGACGCCGACTTTAAAGCGGCAATCAAGGCCAAACAGGCACTCGGCAAAAAAGGTGATCATTTCGGTGGGCGGCGCCAACGGCCTGGTGCAACTGACCAGTGCCACGGCGGTGAGCAATTTCGTCACTTCGGTAGAGAAAATCATCGATACCTGGGGCCTGGACGGCGTAGACATTGACTTTGAAAACCAGTCCGTAATGCTCAACCAGGGCGACAACGACTTCACCGCCCCCACTACCCCCATCGTGGTCAATCTGATCTCGGCGCTCAAACAGATCACCAGCCATTACGGCAGCAAGTTTGTGCTGACCATGGCGCCGGAAACCTTCTTTGTGCAACTGGGCTACAGCTTCTACGGTCCGGGGCCAAACGGGTCTTCGGATGCGCGCTCGGGGGCCTTCTTGCCGGTGATTTACGCCATGCGCAACGAGCTGACGCTGTTAATGGTGCAGGACTACAACTCCGGCCCGATCACCGGACTGGATGGGCAGTATCACACCATGGGCGGCGCTGACTTTTTTTGACCGCGATGACCGATATGGAACTGGCCGGGTTTACCGTAGCCAGCACCGGCAAAACCTGGCCGGGTCTGCGCCCGGATCAAGTGGCCGTAGGCATCCCGGCCAATGCCAACGCGGGCAACGGCTTTGTTGACACCGCCGGGGTGGAAAGCGCGCTGGATTGTTTGATGAAGGGCAGCAACTGCGGCAGCTACAAGCCCAAAGCGATCACCCCGACCCTGCGCGGGCTGATGACGTGGTCGATCAACTGGGATGCGTACAGCAACTTTGCCTTCTCGAAACCGTATCGCACTTACTTGAACAGCTACGGCAATTAACCGGTGCATCGGGTGGGTCTGGACCCACCCGCCAAAGCTGCCATTCACGAACTGTGGCACGTGGAATGGCATTGAGCGGTGGGTCTGGACCCACCCTATCTTGCTACGGCAAGTAACCGGTGCATAGGGTGGGTCTGGACCCACCCGCCAAAGCCGCCATTCACGAACTGTGGCACGTGGATATGGCATTGAGCGGTGGGTCCAGACCCACCCTATCTAGCTACGGCAAGTAACCGTTGCACGGGGTGGGTCTGGACCCACCCTATCTTCATGCCACGCAGCCTGTTAATTTGATTGCGCGCAATCCATCCTAGTAGCACTACCAGTTCTGCCCTGGGTCACGCTTACATACCATTGTCATCAAGAAGCACCGCCAACGGTGTGGAGAAGAAGATGACAATCAGCAAGTATTTTAATGTGGTGATCAACCCGTATTTCGAGGTGCGGGCGGTCAATGAGCAGGGGCAGCCCACCGAGGCGCTGCATGGCATGTGGCGGGCGCGGATGGTGGAGTCTCCGTTTGCGGGCGTGTTGCGGGCGGTCGAATTGCGTTTGGTCAAAGACGCGCCACCGGTCTATATCACCGACGGCCACCCCATGGCGGACAAGATCGACTGGTATCACTTTCCGCATCGCAGCGCGCTGTTTACTCCGACAGCGCAATCAGTGCGGGCCAACCGCCCCTCCCTGGCCATGCAATTGCGTGAAGCCAGCGGTAGCAAAGAAAACTGATCGCGCCGCCTTGGCGCCATCCCTCCTCACAAAAAAAACGAGCGCAGCCGTAGGCCACGCCCGTTTCTTCCGGCAAGTCTGCTGCAGCCGTGCTTATTCGCTGCGACCAGCGCGCTTTTTTTTACGCGCAGCCAGCAAAGCCACCAACCCCAATCCCATCATGGCGTAGGTTTCCGGCTCCGGTACGGCTGCCAGGGTGTAGTCATAGGCCAAGGTCACCGATTGCCCGGCGGCCAGCGTGCCAGATTAAAGCCCAACGCCAGATCCAGGTCGTCCGTACCCGAAGTGAAGCTGGACGCCGCACTGAGTTCGTACGGATCAATGCTCCACGGGTATTGCGACGAAATCAGCCCGCTGACGCCACCGCTACTTACATCGCTCAGGGTCAGCTTGAGCCCGCTCAATGCGCCATAGGCCGAGCCACTCCCCGCACTGTTCTGCGTATTGGTGGTTTCGAATTCGCCGCCGGAATAGTAGTTGAGGTCGGCATCAGTGCCCACCGCATACGCCACCTGATTGATGTCGGCGTCGGTGGTGTTGGTAAACGTCACGGTAAAGTGCACCGTGCCGCCGTCCAGACTCACCGTTTGCAGCAGACCAAGCCCGTTGTACGACCCTTGTTGGGTTAGCGTCGACGCCGTGCTGCCGGTAATGCTGAAGCCAAAGGGATTGGTGCCCTGATAGAACTCGCCGCCCGTGGTGTCGTAGCTGCCGCCCACGCCGAGCGAGCTAAAGCCGAACGCCACGCCTGGCCAGACCAGGTCATTGCCGTAATTGCCCTTGCCGCTGGGGTCGTAAGTCAGGCCCAGCATTGCGGTCTGGTCGATGAGGCGCCGCCGTCATCAACACCCACCTGCAGCGTGCCGTTCTGTAACACATACGCCTGGGCCAGCGGTGCGCACAGCGCCGCCAGTAAGCTTAACGCCAGTACTTGTTTATGCATTCCTGCCTCTCCTCAGATAACCGCAAAATACGGCCCCGTCCGGCCGCCCTTATCGCTTTCGCATTGCTTCGCCCATTTGTGTTTTGGTGCACCGCAGCGGGGCAGCGCTCGCATCTGGTCGCCCCGCGTAAGCAATAAACCTACAGCGCAGTATTAATCTTCTTACCCTACTTGTAACTTTTTTGTTTCGGGGTTATTATGAAACCGCTTTCACAAATATGCCAAGTGGATACGTAAAAAATTTCATCAAAACAAGAGTTTGCTGATATTTGGGTTCAGTTGAAAACGCATTGGTTACAAAACACAGAAAGCATCTTCATGCGCAACCGCGCACAAATGGAGCAGGAGGTACGATGAAGCGCGCAACAACCGCGATGCACAGCTTTGCATCGAAATGGCACCCCAATCTGGTGCGCAGCGGCCTGGCCGTTGCGATGACCGTAGCCTTGGCGGCGTGTGGTGGCGGTGAGGACGGGCAGCAGTCTCGAGCGCCAACC
>BBFD01000413.1 GCA_001313065.1 Silvimonas sp. JCM 19000 | reverse complement strand
CCTGGCCAGCCTGGGCGGCGCAGTAGCCGGCGGCGTGCTGGTTTTGCTATTGCTGCCGCATGCCCCGGATAGCCAAACCCAGGTAGCGCAAGAAGTGTTCGCCAGCCACATCCGCGCCTTGCAGGCCGATCATTTGTCCGATGTGGTTAGCACGGATCAGCACACGGTCAAGCCGTGGTTTGCCGGCAAACTGGATTTCTCGCCGCCAGTACATGACCTGGCAGCGCAAGGTTTTCCCCTGGCGGGCGGGCGGCTGGATTATCTGCAGCAACGACCAGTGGCTGCGTTGGTTTATCGCCACCAATTGCACGTGATCAATGTGTTTGTCTGGCCAGCCGCGACAGCAAGCAATACTGCGCCGCATTTGTTACTGCAACAGGGCTATCAAATGGTGGCCTGGCAGCAGGAAGGCATGAATTGCTGGGCTGTTTCCGATTTGAATGGCGCGGAATTACAGAAGTTTGCCAGCTTGCTGCAACAGCACTAATGCGTGGCGGGTGCTAGCGCATCAGACGCGGCAGGGCAATTGCATCCATTGCAACACGCCATGCCAGAACGCTGTCGCGGCTTGTTCAAGGGCGGGTCCATATTGCCGCCCTGCCGCACGTAAAGTTGCGATATCGATCCCTGCGTGGGCCAATTCACCCGCATTAGCCACGTACCAGCGTTCCAGATATGCCGAGATTACTTCCGGATGAAACTGCAAGCCTAATGCGTAATGCCCCAGACTGAATGCCTGCTGCGGATAAGCATGGCTTGCCGCCAGATGCGCCGCGCCTGCCGGCAAATCAAAAGTATCACCATGCCAATGAAACACCGGCAAATCGGGTTGGATCAAAGCGGCAAGCGCCGGGCATTGCGCGCTGTCCGCGCCCGGCAATAAGGCGCCCAGCCTATCTCTTTGCCATTAGCACCCGGATAAACCCTGGCCCCCAGCGCGGCCGCCATTAGCTGCGCGCCCAGGCAGAAACCCAGCACCGGCTTTTGCTGTTGCAAACGCGCGTGGATAAAGTCGATTTCCGCCTGCAGAAATGGAAACGTCGCCGCTTCATAAACCCCGATCGGCCCGCCCGCCACAATCAATAAATCCGCGGCCATGGGATCCAGCGCACTGAAATCGGTGCTGCAGGCATCCAGCGTCTGCAGCGTATACCCTGCTTGCGCCAACACCGGCCCTAGCGTGCCAGCGTCTTCAAAAGCGATATGGGTGAGCAATTGCGCGGTCGGCATAAGATATCCAGAAAAGTAAAAGGAGTGACGTAAATCAGTGAGCGGCAGGCTTCCACCACATGCCGACCGAATGCGGTGCGGTCAGCGCAAAACCTGACTGCGCATATAAACGATGCGCCTCGCCATCGGCAATCAAACTGACGTAGGCGCTGGCGGGCGCATGGTCGTTCAGATATTGCATGATCTGCGCCATGATCAACTTGCCCAGACCCTGGCCCTGATGCTGCGGCAATACGCAGATATCGACCACCTGATAAAAGCAGCCGCCATCGCCGATTACCCGGCCCATGCCCACCGGCGCACCCTGATGCAGAATCTGCACGGCAAATAAACTGTTGGGCAAACCGCGCGCGGCGGCTACGGTCGATTTGGCACTCAAGCCGCATTGCTGGCGCAATGCGCGATAGGTTTCGGGCGACGGTGTTTCGAGCAGGATGGTATAGGGCATAGGATCAGGAAATTGCGTGACGGGACTATGAGTCTGCGTGACCGGCAGCGCGTGGATCAAGCCACTTGTGGCGGATAATTTTAGCGAGCAAAAGGTTGCGCCTCAAAAAAACGTATGTGGGCAAGACCACGCCCGTCACTAATGGCTGGCCCGTTCCCTGCTGAAACGCCCAATTCACCAAGGTGTCGCAACGCAAAGTGCCCGGAAAAAAAATTGCTCGAATTTTTTTGATACCTATGGGCCCGCGATAGATTGGCGCGAAATGCATCGCGATCTTTTTTGAGTTCCGGCGTGTAAATTGCCAACCGCGATAAGCCAACTTGCAAAATCAGACGACGAATATGGATCTACGCGATCTGGAATCGGTTCATTTTCCATAAGAAACTGGAAAACTAAATTCGACGCAACATTCTGCTCTATATCTTTGTCGACCTGACCAAATAGCGTGGTCGTATCAAGTATCAACTGCTGTTTCAGTTCAATCGAATCAGATCGATTCAGGATAGCCTGCAGGTGAGGCGCCTGATCTGCGGAAAGACTGGATAGCGCAATCCGGAAACCGGACTGAGCAATCATATCGGGGCTTAACAATTTTCTGGCTTCGACCGAATCCAGCACTGCATAGGCCGAATCCTGCGGCAGCATCCTTAACACGGACGCCAATGCCATCTGCAGTACTGCGGCATCGGGTTCGGTTAATACTGTTGCGGAAAGAAAATTTTCAATTTCCAGTTTGGCGCGATCAATTTCCGGCAGCCTGTCGCCAAACAACGCTATCCTGGACGATCCAACGGTATCCAGATCCGGCGCGGCCGGGAAGGCATCGACCAGCCAAGCCCGCTCAAGAACAGTGATGAGCCTTTCTCTAATCTCCGGTTGAGCCGCTTTATAGGCCTCCATTAATTCAAGCCGCAATTCAATGGGTGCCAACGCCGAAAGTAAATCGAGTACATATCCTTGCTGATCCATCTGCCCATATCTGGATGCTTGCAGCAAAGCAGATGCCTTTTGCAAACGTGGAATTGATGTGTCAAACATGAATATTTGCATCGCAATATCACGCTCCATATCCGGGAGCGCAAGTGCGGCAGGATTCGATCCAGTATCGACGAATTGGCCTTGGTCTTTGTCGCCGCACCCGAAATCGATATCTCATAGTAATCGGGAAGTGCGCCCGGAGCTCAGCATCGGTGAAATGCCCATTCATTGTTACCGAC
The DNA here is from genome assembly GCA_001313065.1 of Silvimonas sp. JCM 19000. The sequence goes on along the minus strand of BBFD01000413.1, from coordinate 370 downwards.
GGGGTCGCCACTCTCGCCGGCTGGTCGTCTGCTTCAGCAAAATAATGGATAAGAAGAATTCCGCCGATAACAAAAGCAATCAACGCCATTGAAAAAAAATCGCCAGGATTCTCATCACCATGCCCTGCGGCTGATCCTGCGGCGATGGCCACAGGTACAGCTTGCAGGCTAGCCAATGAACACCGGCGTAACGAGGTAAATAATCATATTTACCTTTTATTTTTGGTATTAGCAGTGCGGCGATTCTTGCTGATTTCGATTTGATAAAGCTTTTACTGCCAATTGCGAAAATAGCGCGAAAAAAAATACGCCGTGCTGCGGCGTGCGCCTGGGCCTTCACCAGCCAGCGCCAGCGCGGTCGCGCGCCAAG
>BBFD01000412.1 GCA_001313065.1 Silvimonas sp. JCM 19000 | reverse complement strand
CCGCGTGGGCGGTGCGCTGGGCACCAACGCGGGCGGGCTTAATGTGCTGCGCTACGGCAATATGCGCGATCTGACGCTGGGCCTGGAGGTGGTGCTGGCCGATGGCCGCATCTGGAATGGCCTGCGCGGTTTGCGCAAAGACAATACTGGTTACGACCTCAAGCAATTGTTTATTGCGGGCGAAGGCTCACTCGGGATTATTACGCGCGCTACTTTCAAACTGTTTCCGCTGCCCACGGCGCAGGCCACGGCGCTGGTGCCGGTGGCCAATCCGCAAGGCGCGGTGGATTTGCTGCGCGGCTTGCAGCATCGGCTGGGCGATCGTGTTACGTCATTTGAATTGCTGTCGCGCCGCTGCTGGCAATTGCTGGCGCAATATTGCCCCGAATTGCCCAAGCCGTTTGCCGAGCTGCCCGAATGGAGCGTGCTGGCCGAGGTGTCCGATGGCGGCACCGATGACGATCTGCTGACGCGCTTTGGCGTAGCCCTGCTGGACGAAGGTGCGGACGAGGCGCTGATTGCCACCTCGCGTAGCGACGCCGCCGATTTCTGGGCGCTGCGTGAGGCGGTGCCCGAGGCGCAGAAGCGCAAAGGCGTCAGCATCAAACAGGATATTGGCGTGCCGACCTCGGCGTTTCCGCAGTTTCTGCAAGAAGCCGAAGCCGCGCTGCACGCCGCCCTACCTGGCGCGGATATCATTGCGTTTGGCCATCTGGCGACGGCAATCTGCATTACAACGTGTTTCTTGATGACGTGACCAACGCCGCGTATCAGCACGAGCCGCGCATCAATGAAGTGGTGTACGAGATCGTGCAGCGCCACGGCGGCACCATTTCGGCCGAACATGGCATCGGCCAGCTCAAGCGTGATCTGCTGCCGCAATACCGTAGCGACGTGGAGCTGGATTTGATGCGCACCATCAAACACGCACTTGATCCGCACAAGCTGATGAACCCAGGCAAACTGCTGGCGGTTGAGCATTCCCGCACCGATTGTTTATGCCGTCGCCAAGCCCACAAAGCCAGCGGCGGCCCGTGTAACCCCACCCAGGCACACCACCATGCTGACGATTTCCACCGCATTTGATTCCGGCGCGATTGACGTAATTTCGCTGGAAGACCCGTCCCATATCCGTCTAAACCTGCGCGCCGATAACGCGGCGCCGCTGCGCCAGTGGTTTCATTTCCGCCTGGCGGGCACGGCGTTTCGCGAATGCGTGATGCATATCGAAAACGCCGGGCAATCAGCGTATCCGGGCGGCTGGACTGATTACGCGGCGCGCGCCTCGTACGACGGCGTGGAGTGGTTTACCGTGCCCACCAGTTATGAAAATGGCGTGCTGACCATCCGCCATCAGCCGCAACGCGATTCGGTGTATTACGCCTACTTTGAGCCGTATTCGTTTGAGCGCCATCTGCAAACGCTGGGCCATGCGCAAGTGACCGGCGAAGCCGTGGTGCAAGAGCTGGGCCAGACCGTGGATGGCCGTCCGCTGGACCTGCTGCGCGTGGGTACGCCCGCTGCGGGCAAGAAAAAAATCTGGATCATCGCGCGCCAGCATCCGGGCGAGACCATGGCCGAGTGGTTTGCCGAAGGTCTGGTCAGCGCCCTGCTGGATCCGCATCATGCCGTCGCGCGCAAATTGCTGACCGAAGCGGTGTTCTACATCGTGCCCAATATGAATCCGGACGGCAGTGTACGCGGCAATCTGCGCACCAATGCAGCGGGCACCAACCTCAACCGTGCCTGGTTTGCCCCCAGCATCGAAACCAGCCCCGAGGTACTGCTGGTGCGCAATGCCATGGAACAGACCGGCGTGGATGCCTTCCTCGATGTGCATGGCGACGAATCGATTCCGCATAACTTTGTGGCGGGTTGTCAGGACAATCCTTCGTTCTCGGAACGCCAACGCGCGCTGAGCGCCACCTTCAAAGCCGCCTGGCTTGCTGCCAGCCCGGACTTCCAGGTCGAGCACGGTTATGGCGACGGCCGCTTTGGCCCGGAAACGCTGACCATGGCCACCAACTGGGTGGGCGATCGCTTTGATTGCCTGGCGTTCACCATCGAGATGCCGTTTAAAGACACCGCCAACCTGCCGGTGCCTGATGTGGGCTGGAATGGCGAACGCAGCGCACAGTTTGGCGTATCGGTGCTGACGCCGCTGCTGGCGGTGGTGCGCGATCTACGCTGAGTTTGATCGACACCGTGGCGCCGGGCTTGCTGCCGAGCGCCAGTTTGCCCGGCCTGCGGAGTGCTTCCGCCGCCGGGCTTTTTTTGTTGCGTGTGAGCGCTTAAGCTGATGCTCGTTATCGGCATTTAAGGTGGGGAGCGGACGAGATGCAGATGGATGCGTTGGCACGCTTTGCGGCGGCCTTGGTCGCGAAACCGGTGGCCGTCGCGCCCTTGGTCGAGGGCTTTTATGCACGGCTGTATCTCGCTAGCGCGACCGATGGCCCCGTGTGCGTGCTCAAGGTATTCAAGCAGCGCGGTCATCGCCAGGCCGAGATCGACGCACTGGCGCGCTTGGCTGCTTGCTCGGTGGCGCCATTGCCCGGCGTCATCGGACAGGGTTCGGTCGAAACGCATGAGGTGTTGGCATTGAGCTGGCTGCCCGGCATTAACCCGGACCAGTTGACTGAGCCCACCGCGCGCATCCGCTTTAACGCCGACGCGACTGCGGCGTTAGCGCAATGGCATGGGCAATCAGCCACTTATTTTGAGGACGTGGATGGCGCGCGCTATGCCACCTTTACGGATGCGTATGCCGCGTTTGTGGCGGCGCGGCAGGCGTGGCTGGCCGCACATCCGGAAAAAAAACGGCAGCTTGGTTGGCCGCTGCGGTGGCCCACGCCTGGCGGCGAGCTCGGCCGTTGCTGGATGCGCTGGCCGACGATACCCCCAGCCTGATTCATGACGATCCGCATCCGGGTAATTTTCTGGCCGATGCCCAGACTGGCGCATTAACGGCAGTGCTGGACCCGGGCCGTAGCCGCTTTAGCCATCGTGAGCTGGATGTGTTTCATCTGCCGATGGCGGGCCGCAGCTGTCTATACGACGCTTATCTGGCGAGCTATCCCCTGCACGCGGGCTATGCGACGCGGCGGCTGTTATTCAGCGTGCTGGACGATGTCTGGCATATCGAGCGCGCAGACTGGTTTGATGAAGCGTGGATGCAGCGCAAGCTGGGCGCGCTGGATGCCGCATTAACCGCGGCTGGCCGGTGACAATAGTGCGGGGCCGGGCGGCGATGGCGTGTGCTGATACGGCCGCGGGC
>BBFD01000411.1 GCA_001313065.1 Silvimonas sp. JCM 19000 | reverse complement strand
GCGCAGCCGCATTGCGGCATAAAACCACGGGCTGGAGCGGCGTGTTGCAGCTGTCCGCGCCGTCCGACCTCGGCCGCAACCGGCTGCTGGGCTGGCTGGATGAACTCAAGCTGCAGCATCCGGCTTTGCGTATCCAGTTGCAGATAGGCGATCGGCAAAGCGACCTGTATCGCGAGCCGGTCGATCTGGCTTTGCGCTACGGCGTGCTGGCCGATTCCAGCATGGTGGCCTTGCCCATCCTTGAAACCAATCGCCGGGTTTTGTGTGCCAGCCGGCGTGGGTACGACAACACGGCCCGCTGACGCATCCGACGCAACTGGCGCAACACAAAGCCGTCCTGTTTTATCTGAACGGCCGCCCCTATTCCAGCTGGCGCTTCAGCCAGGGTGACCAGACCGTAGAAGTAGAAATGAGCGGCGATCACCTGTGTGATGACGGCGATGTAGCGCGGCGCTGGACCGTGGCCGGGCACGGCGTGCGTATAAGTCACGGCTGGATGTGGCGGCCGATCTGGCCAGCGGCGCGCTGGTCGATGTTTTGCCGCAGTGGGAAGGAGAACGCAGCCCGCTGTATCTGGTATGCCCGCATCGGGCCATGGCGTCGGGACGGGTCAGCATGCTGCAGACGTTTTTTACGCCAGAAATGTGCGGCCGCCGTCGCACCGGCGGCGGCCGCTTGATTGCGCTGGCCGTCAGACCGGGTACGGCGGCGTGCTGCTGTCGATATTCATCCAGACGCCAGTCTGCAACTGGTTATGTTTGAGCGCTGGCAAGGCATAGAACTGCGCTGGCGCCACCGGCAAGCCCAGATCGACAATCGAACCCAGCGCATCCGCGCTGAGCGGAATGCCATACATGGCAAACATCTTGCGCAAGTCCTGGCCGATGATCTTCGAGCTCAATACGTAGAGCAGATCTGAATTGCCTATTGTGTTGCTGGCATAGCGGCCCATGCCGTAACTGGCGGCGTTGGCGCTGCTGAAGTTTTTTTTGGCCACCAGCCGGTCACCCTTGGTCAGCAGGCTGAAAAAATCCAGCGTGGTTTCCATGGTGGGCTGGGCCAGACCGCTGCGATAGCGGGTAAACAGATAGGCCAGCTGGAAATGCACCGGCCGCATCACGTCCTGACTGGGGTTGCTCCAGACCCGCGTTTCCATATCGGCAATCTGCGCATCGCCGCTCAGACCCGTATTGCGGTTGGCCACAATCAGGCTGTACAGGCCCGGGTTATCGAGCGGATGGCCGCCGCTGATTTCGATGCCCAGCGTTTTGTACACGCGCAAGGCGGTGGTGCTGGCAAGAATGTTGTTATCGCATTCCACCACGCAGCCGTGAGTACCATCGGGCACGATATGCATCACGCGCTGCACCGTGTTGTGGCCCATTTCGTGCGCGTAACCCCAGCCGATATCAATACCGGCATAGCCATCGATCGGGTTGCCCGAACACAGATAACCGCAGGCGGCCAGCCAGCCGACAAAGTGCTGCACCACCGGCGCGTTATGGATCGGGCCATCGCAGGTCCAGCCCAGCGTGGCGCACAGATTGGCCACTTCGGTGGTCATGCCGGCGTCGTTGTAGCCATTGGCGATGTGGTTGCTCATGAACAGACCATCGCGGATGCGCTGGTTAACGTACACGGCCGGATCGGTATTACCGATGACCGCCTGCGCCAGTTTGGTGGTCTGTTCGATTTCGCCGCCGACCAGCTTGGTGGTTTGCCAGCCAAACGTGCCTGCTTTGAGGGCGGCCAGGGCATCGGCCGTGTCAGTCGCGCTCATGCTGCGGGTGAAATCAAAATGCGCGTATTTGGCGCCGCCTTTCACGCGCAGTTTGACCACGCTGTTGGCGGTGGCGCCGCTATATGACAGCACCAGCGGGCCCCCAAACGGCGTGACAAAATTCGTCGTCGCCGTGGTTAGCGGAATGTTGAAGGAATTGGGGCGGCGTGGCCGCAGATAGGTCGCATCGCTGTCCGTCAACGGGTTGCCCCAGGTGCGGATATAGCTGGTCTGGATACCCAGACTGCTGGCGCCTGCCGCATCGACCACCTGAATCTGCAAGGGTTTGCCGGGTATGGCGGCGCGGCCGATCAAGGTATTGCCGCTGGCTTGCGCGATGGTCACCTCGATCTCTTCCCAATCGCTGGCGACGGCCATGGTCTGCGCCGAGGCAGGCATGTAATCCCCCTGCCCGCCTGGCGAAACGCGGGTACCGACGCGGTTGTAATCCACCCACGAATCCGCGGCATAGGCGCGCAGAAAATTAGCGGCATCGCTGCGTAACACCTTGCCGTACACGATATTGGGCCGCCACAGATCGGCCCATAACACCAGCAGGCGCTGCAGCGCGTAACGCGCGTCTCCGGCAAACAGATCGACGCTGGCGCTTTGCAGTGTTTGCAGCTCGTTCATGCTGCGGGTGATGGCGCTGGGCGAACTGGTATCGCTGGCCAGATCGACGCTGATGCTGGCTTGCTTGAGCTGATTGAGCGTAGTCACCAGCGGCGTCAAGGTATCGGCGCTGGCCAGGGCCGCTGCGATGGTGCGCGTGCTGCTGACCGACACCGCCGCAGTCGCGGCAAAGTAGTTGCCGGGATAGCCGCCCAAAGTCATGCCCATGCCCGCCAACACCTGGCGCCCGCCGACGGAATCTCCCCAGCCCGGCTGCATGTAAACCACGGCTTTGCCCGCCGCCAGATATTGCGTTACCAGCGCCTGCAGCCCGGCATTGCTGGCGACGCTACCGCCAAACACCAGCACATCAGCGTTGTTCCAGCAGGTATTGGATGGACTGGTCAGATCGCAGCTGACGGCGACGGCGGTGCTGCCGGTACGTTCGATCAGCGCTTTGACATTGGCCGCGGCGTAACCGGCGGTGGCGTAGCGCACGCTGGCTGGCAGGGCGCTGTTGGCGTTGCCGCTCAGCAACCAGCCCCAGGCGCGGCGGAACAACGGATAGTGCTGCTGTTCTTTAGTGCTGCCCGCCATCCATGCCAGCACGTCGGCGCCATAGGCCAGCGCGCGGCCATTGCCGTAGGTGGCAATCGCGGCCAGGCTGCTGCCGTCATCGGCCGCCAGCAAGGTCATGGCAGTGGTCGCGGCACGCGGCGCGATATCGCTGCTGTTGGTACCGATATTGAGCGCGAGGCTGGGCACCAGCGTGCTGTTGCCATAGATGTTGGCGAGGATGCTGGCCTGCGCATCCCGCGTGCTGGTGGCGCTGGCGATGGCCATATCGAGCAAGGTGGCAGCATCGTCACTGGTCAGACCCGCCGGGTTGCCACTGGCCGCGGCGG
>BBFD01000410.1 GCA_001313065.1 Silvimonas sp. JCM 19000 | reverse complement strand
GCGCAGCCGGACGACCAGCACTGCACGCATGCCATCGGCGATCAGTTCGGCACGCGGCCCAACAATGATCTGTACGTTTTGCTTGTTCAGACGGATCAGGCCGGAAGCACCCAGACGCTTGGCCGCAGCTTCGTCCACCGTGGCCGAATCATTCAGAGTCAGACGCAGGCGAGTGATACACGCATCGATACCGACCACGTTAGCGGCGCCACCGATCACGTTCACATAACCCGCAGCCAGCGTGTTGATGTCCGAAGACGCATCGATATTGGCACCCGCAGCCGGAGCAGCGTTGACGTCATCATCTTCACGACCCGGGGTCTTCAGATTGAAAGCGGCAATCGCGCCACGGAAGGCCAGATAGTAGATAAAGAAGAACACCACGCCCTGTACCAGCAGCATGAACCAGTCTTTAGCCAGCGGGTTCTTGGTGGACAGCACCATATCGACCAGACCAGCCGAGAAGCCAAAACCGGCAATCCACTGCATCTTGGCGGCGATAAACACCGATACGCCAGTCAGGAAGGCGTGCAGCAGATACAGCGGCGGTGCCACAAACATGAAGGAGAATTCGAGCGGCTCGGTAATACCGGTAAAGAACGACGCGAAAGCAGCAGCGATCATGATCGATGCAACGCGGGTCTTGTTGGCCGGTTTGGCGGTTTGATAGATCGCCAGCGCAGCGCCGGGCAGACCGAACATCATCACCGGGAAGAAACCGGCCTGGTACATACCGGTTACGCCCACCACCGCCTTGCCTTCAGCCAGCGACTTGGCGCCACCGAGGAAGTTGGGGATGTCATTGATGCCGGCAACGTCAAACCAGAACACCGAGTTCAGCGCGTGATGCAGACCCACCGGAATCAGCAGACGGTTGAAGAAGGCATAGATACCGGCGCCGACTGCGCCCATATCCTTGACGCTTTCGCCAAAGTGCACCAAACCACCAAAAAATGATCGGCCAGACCCACATCATGATGAAGGCCACAAAGATCATCACGAACGAGGTCAGGATCGGCACCAGACGGCGACCGCTAAAGAACGAGAAGGCTTTGTGCAGTTCGACGCGGTGGAAGCGGTTATACAGTTCGGCCGAAATAACGCCCGTCAGAATACCGACGAACTGGTTATTGATCTTGCCGAATGCAGCGGGAACCAGCTTGGGATCGATACCCTGAATCTGCGCAACGGCAGCGGGCGAGCACAGCGTGGTCAGTACATAGAAGCCGACCAGGCCAGCCAGTGCGGCAGCGCCATCGCGGTCTTCAGACATCCCGTACTACGCCGACGGCAAACAGGATAGACATGTTGTCGATAATGGCCGCGCCCGATTTGATCAGGAACGCAGCGAGGGCGCTGTTGGAACCCCAGCCGTTGGGGTCCAGCCAATAACCCACACCCATCAGAATGGCCGCTGCAGGCAATGTCGCCACTGGCAACATCAGCGCGCGGCCGATTTTTTTGTAAATATCCAAGCATGTTTAGTCTCCGCCCTTCCTCAAATGGCCGCGCCGGCAACCCGGAAAAAAAATTCGGGATACCGGTCTGGCAAGACTGCCGCGCCCGTGTCGCATTATTCATGCTTGGGGCTGACGGCTCCTGTTTACTATCAACTGCACATCCAACTCGGCCTGACTTTATGTGCGATAGCTCGCACTCAAAGTTGTAATCTGTGACCGTGGCACTGTAAACCTGGGGCCGATTATTCCATCCGCCCTTCAATCCTTGCAAATCCGTATCGGCATGTGCAGCGGATTAAGCACCAAAGTGCGGCATTCAATGCCTTTGCGTAACGCGGTGGTATACGTGATTTCGCTGCTGGCCCGCGTGTATGGTTTCGGGTTATACACCCGCGCGTTAAACGTTGATGCCGCCCGGCTTGCTTGCGTAGCGCAAACATCAGCACTTTCCTGGCATGGATTTTTTGCGCATGACTGCGACACAAGCCCGCCGGTCTGCTGCCTTCGTCCTTACACACCGCACACACGGCTTTCTACCTTCGGATACGCCCGGCAACTTATCCGGTTTCCGCGGCTTGCCTGGTTCGGTTAGAATGCCGGTTTATGCGTCTGCGGCCTCGCTTTACACGCGGCCCGATTTGATAGTCTGAACAAGGTATAGCTCCATGCTGACAGGTAGTCTGGTTGCGATCGTCACGCCGATGAAGGATGACGGCGCCCTTGATTTCGAACGCTTGAAAAAAACTGATTGACTGGCATATCGAGCAAGGCACTGACGGCATCGTTGCCGTGGGCACCACGGGTGAGTCGCCAACAGTAGATGTTGAAGAACACATTGAGCTGATCCGTTTCTGCGTCGAACACGCTGCGGGCCGGGTCCCGGTCATTGCCGCACCGGTGCCAATTCCACCCGCGAAGCCGTGCATCTGTCGCGCCGTGCCAAAGAAGTCGGCGCCGCCTATGGCCTGTCGGTTGTGCCCTATTACAACCGCCCCACGCAAGAAGGCCTGTACCTGCATTTCAAGACCATTGCCGAGAGCAGTGGTCTGCCCACCATTCTGTATAACGTTCCGGGCCGCACCGTCGCCGATCTGGCCAACGACACCGTATTGCGCCTGGCTGAACTGCCGGGCATCGTCGGCTTGAAGGATGCGACCGGCAATCTGGAACGCGCAGCGGATCTGATCAAACGTGTGCCGGCTGACTTTGGCCTGTATAGCGGCGACGATGCCTCGTCACTGGCCTTCCTGCTGCTGGGTGGCCATGGCGTGATTTCGGTGACCGCCAACGTGGCCCCGCACGCCATGAGCAGCTGTGTCGCGAAGCCGCGGCGGGGCATATCCCGGCCGCACGGCAAATCAATGACAAGCTGCAAGACCTGCACAAAAAAAACCTGTTCGTCGAAGCCAACCCGATCCCTGTCAAATGGGCCCTGCACGCGATGGGCACATCGGCACCGGCATCCGCTTGCCGCTGACTGCCCTGTCCGAGGGCGCTCAACCCGTGGTACGTCGCGCGCTGCAAGCCGCCGGCCTGCTGTAATCCGCTGTACAAACTAGCCCTGATGCAGAAAACAAACATGAAAACCTGTTCCGCCTGATGCCTGTTGCTGCCGTGCTGGTGGCCGCTGGTTGTACTTCTGTTGACCAGATGCCGTTCCAGAGCAAGGTCGATTACCGCTCCGGCAGCGATAACCTGTCGCGCAACACGCTCGAGATTCCGCCTGATCTGACCGCCCCCACCGTGAACAACGGTTATATCGTGCCGGGCAAATCAGTATTGGCCGCTGGCGCTTCGGCCCCGGCTGCCGCCAACGCCAGTGCCGCCGCCGTGGCGAC
>BBFD01000409.1 GCA_001313065.1 Silvimonas sp. JCM 19000 | reverse complement strand
TGGGAGTAGCGATGCGGATTCCGACCGCAGATACCAACTGCCGTCGCTGGCGTCTTTGGCCAGCTGGTATTCCCACGCCCCGGCCACCGCGCGGCCTTGCAGGGTAAACGTACCCGACGAATCGCCGCCCACCGCCACCACGCGAATGCCGCGATCTGTTTGCGCGCCCAGGCCATGCAGATTGTTGACGCTGACCCGGGTATCGCCCTGGGTGCCGCCTTGCACGATCAGTTGATCGGTGGCCGAGGTGTCGTCGCCCAGCACGCTATTCATCTGCAGGCGGCCGCCGTTACTGCTGTAGTTGCCTTTGACCGTGAGCGTATTCCCCGCCGTGCCACCAGCCAGATTGATCAAACCGTTGTTGCTCAGATCGCCATTGATGGTCAGGCATTGCTGGTTACGGCGCCCACCACGGCTCGGCTGACGTTCTGGCGGCTGGCGCTGGGCGTGACCGCATCGACGGCCGCGATGGTGCCGTTATTCAGCACGCTGCCGGCAATCTGGCCCAGCCCGGTCAGGGTGGCGCCACTGGCAATCTGCACGGTGCCGCTACTATCCAGCCGCCCGCTGGCATCGCTGCCTACGCGCAAGGTGCCGGCGTTGACCTGGGTGTCACCGCTGTAACTGAGCCGCTGTTGACGGTCAGGATGCCGTTGCCGGTCTTGACCAGACTGCCACTGCCGCCGATGGCGTTGGCCAGGGTCCAGTCGTTGTTATTGCTTAATACCAGCGTGCCTTGATTGCTGACCGTGCTGCCGCCCAGGCTGCCTGCCTCCTGCGCCGTCAATTGGGCGCTGGGGTCGATTTGCAGTGCGCCGCTCCAGCTCGGGTTGGCCCGCGCGAGGGTCAGCTGCGAACTGCCGCTGACACTCAATCCGCCCGCGCCGATCAGGCGTTGGCCAGGGTGCCGCTGGCGTTATTCATGATCAGGTTCCGTCGATGGCGATATCGCCAGTGCCCAGGCCATCGCTGTGATCCAGTCGCGCCTGCGCGTTGGCAGCGATATGCACAGCGGCGGTCAGCGCGCTGTTGCTGCTGCTCACCCCCAGCGTGCCGCCCGCAATATCAATCGCACCCGCACCATTGAGCGCACCATCACCTGCCCGCCCTGGGTAATCGACAAGGCACCGTTCTGCACCGACAGCGTGCTGCCTGCGGCGCTGTTCAGGCTGCCCACGGTTTGCGCATGGCCGTTCAGATCCAGCCCCGCGTTGGCGGCCAGGCTCAGGGCGCTGGTATTGCCCAGCGCATGGTCTTGCTGCAACTGCGCGGTGCCGCTGCTGATGCGGGTGGCGCCGCTGTAGTCATTGTTGGCATTAGCGATCAATACGGTGCCGCTGGCTTGCACATCAATGCCACCCGCGCCGGTCAGGCGTGCGCTCAGCGTGTTATCCCCGGTGGGTGCATTCTGTAGCACCAGCGTCTGGCCGCTTTGCAGATCGAGTTGGGTCAGGTTGTAGCCCAACCAGATGCCGTCGTTCTGCACGCTGGCGTTGTAGTTGTAATCCGCAATGGCCAGGGTGGTGCCCGCGCCGTCCTGCACATCAAGGCTGACTGGTGTGGTGACGGGGGTGACCCCATCGGCTTGCATCAGCGCCAGCGTCGCCCCCACCCCGCTCACCGTACCAGCCTTGACCACCTGCAAGGTGCGCAGGCTGTCCTGATCAAAAAAAACGAGGTTGGGACGGGATGACCGGTACGGTCTCGCTGCTGGGCAATTGCGCCGCCAGCGTGCCGCCGGCCGTGGCATCCAGCGTGTTGACGCTCAGCGGCAGCGTGGTGTTGGAAGGCGCAAACTGCAGCGTGCCGTTATCCAGCGTCAATCCGCCCAGGCTGCGTGGCGCGCTCAGCAGCAGCACGCCATTCTGCGAAACGCGAACGCTGGCCTGGCCCAGCACCGCTGCCGCAGTCGCATCCAGCGCCAGCGTGCCGCGCTGCAGCCATACCGTACCGCTAAAGGCGGAACCGGCGCTGCTGGCAAAGCCAAACTGATCGCTGTTCTGCGCCATTTCGGCAATCAACACGCCATTGCCGGTCAGCGCGTTGCTGAACACCGACACGTTGTCGTACAGATCGAGCCAGCTGTTGGCCCCGTTCAGAAATACCGTGCCGCTGCCCAGTTCATTGGCGTGTGCGCTATCCAGCCACGCCACGCCGCGGATATCCCACAGGCCGTTGAAGGCGCTGTTATCGCCGGTCAGCACCACAGTGTTGCCACTGATGCGCACCGTGCCGCTCCCGGCCACATCCGGCAGCAAAAAAAAGCCGCTGTTAAAACGCCGCGTCCACGGTGGCGCCGCTGGCAACATTCAACTGATGAGTGCCGGCAGATTGCTGGTCGAGCATGGTGAAAGTGCCGGCGTTCACCAGCGTGTTGCCGCTCAGGAATTGCGCCAGCGACACGCTGAGATTGCCCGCGCCGGTCTTGACCAGATCGCCGCTGCCGGACAGGCGATTGGCCCAGGTCACGTCATCGGAGCGGTCAAACACCACGGTGCCATCGCTATCGATATCGGCGCTGACACTGCCATGGGTGGCGCCATCGCCAATGCGCAAAGTGCCCGCCACGACGTCGACACCCCCATTGTTGATCTGCCCGCTCAGGGTCAGCGTGCCGCTACCGGTTTTTTCAAAGGTGCCGCTGCCCACGATCTGGCCCGCCCAACTGCTGTCGGTTGCAATATTGGCGCTAAGGGTGGCGCTGCCCAAGGTGATCAGACCGTCCCCACTCAGGCCATTGATGTGTTGGTTCAGGTTGTTCAGATCAAAGGTGCCGCCGCTGGCCACCTGCAGCCCGCTGCTGCTGTTGATGGCATCCACCACGCCAGCCTTGAGCGTGCCCTGCTGGATGACGCTGGCGCCGCTATAACTGGCCGCCACGCCATAGGTGAGCGTGCCACTGCCGGTTTTGGTGATGCCGCCGCCGGTGGTGGCGCCGCTCGCGTCCGCCAGTACCACATCGAGTTGCGCATTGGCCGCAGTGCCGTCGACTTCAAAATAATGCGCGGCCCCATCCGACAAGGCGATGTTGATGCCGCTCACGCTCATGTTCTGGCCATCGGCCTGGTTGCGCAGTGTGCCGCTGTTCCAGTTGAGGTTATGGATGCTGCTGGCTGCATTAGTCCCGATGGCGCTGCTGGCCAACGTGCCGCCGTTCAGGTTGATGACCGCGCTGACCGCGCCGCTGCCGGTCAGGTCGCCCATGGTCAGCGTATCGGCACTGACCGTGCCCCCGGTCAGATCAAGCAGGCCCGAGGCGTTGGCGGTACTGGCGCCTGCGCCGATCTGGCCGAGGGTGAGTTGGGTGGCATTGACCGTGCCCGCATGGACCGTGAACGTGCCTG
>BBFD01000408.1 GCA_001313065.1 Silvimonas sp. JCM 19000 | reverse complement strand
CGCTGTGGCGCGATGTGGTCTCCACTCGCCCGGCCCCGACTGCGGCCGCCAGCGGCACCTATATTGCGTTCCCGGCGCGCCTGAACGGCGATGCCACGGCCAAAGAAGCCGACCGCATGATCCAGGCCGCGCAAGCGGGCCAGGCACTGCGGCTGGACTTTGCCAAAGTGAGCGAGATCGACATGCTGGCTGCCGCTGAATTGCTGGGTGGCTGGTTGCGCATCCGCAAGCTCAACGTGCCGGTACAAACGCTGGGCATCGATAGCCTGGTCGCGCTGCTGCGCGGCAAAATCCAGACCGGCCGCAATGTGCCCGCCGAAGCGCCGTTCTGGCTGCTGCTGATCGAAACCATGCAGCCAGCGGCGACCAGGAAGCCTTCGAGACCGTCGCTATCGATTACGCGGTCACCTATGAAGTGTCGCCACCGTCGTGGGATCCGCGCCACGCGCCAGCTGCGCCAGCCAAAACGGCCTCGCCCACCGCGCAATCCAATGTGCCGTCTGAGCATCTGCAACTGTCGGGCGAATTGCTGCACGGCGCCGCCGGGCAACTGGCGCTGATCCGCGACTTTGCGCAGCAACACAGCCGTATGGCGCTTGATCTGCGCCACGTCAGCCGCGTCGATTTCGAGACCGCTGGCCAGTTTCTGAATCTGTTTATGGAAATGGTGCAGACCGGCAAATCAGTCCGCATCGTCTGTGCCAACGAACTGGTGGCCGCGTTGTTGCAGATGCTGGGTGTGAGCGAACTGATCGAGATCGGCAAGATCTAGCGCTGGCTTGAAGCAAGGCGTCCTGCCCCAACGTGATGGTCTATCGCAAGCCTCACGCATACAGGACACTCGCAATGCAGCAATTTGACGGAACAACCATCGTCTCGGTCCGCCGCGGTTCAGAAGTCGCGGTGGGCGGCGATGGCCAGGTCACGCTCGGCAATGTGGTTATCAAAGGCACAGCCCGCAAAGTACGCAAGCTCTATCACGATCGGGTCATTGTGGCTTTGCTGGCGGCACCGCCGACGCTTCACCCTGTTTGAACGTTTTGAAGCCAAGCTGGAAAAACATCAGGGCATCTGACGCGCGCCGCCGTCGAACTGGCCAAGGACTGGCGTACTGACCGGATGTTGCGTCGGCTCGAAGCCATGCTGATTGTGGCCGACCCCAGCGCCACCCTGGTCATCACCGGCAATGGCGATGTGCTGGAACCGGAACAAGGCATCGCCGCGATCGGCTCCGGCGGCGCATTCGCCCAGGCCGCCGCACGCGCGCTGCTGGAAAACACCGACCTGCCCCCGGCCGCCGTGGTGAAAAAGGCGCTCGAAATCGCGGGTGATATCTGCATCTACACCAACCAGAATCACGTGATCGAAACCTTTACCCCCACCCCGGCACTGGCCGACGCCTCGCAGTCATCGCAGTAAGGCGGTACTCGCGCTAGAATCCGGCGCATGAATCATACCCTTGCCTGTTTGCGCCATCTGAGCGCAGACCAGTTTGTCTCTGGCGCGGTCATTGCTGACGCGCTGGATCTGTCGCGTGCCAGCGTCTCTACGGCGCTGGCCGCTGCCGAAGAATTCGGCGTGACCCTCGAACGCAAGCACGGTGTCGGCTATCGCTTGCTGACGCCGATCGACTGGCTCAACGCCCAGACCATCCGCCAGCATCTGCCGCGGCATAGCGTGCTCGATATCCAGGTGCTGGAACGCACCGACTCCACCAATAAACAAATGCTGGCGCAGCCGCGCCACGGTCAGGTACTGGCCGCGGAATGGCAGGATGGCGGCCGCGGTCGCATGGGCCGTCGCTGGCAAGGCCGCCTTGGCGGTAGCCTGATGTTTTCGCTGGGCTGGGCCTTTGCCGGGGGCGCACCCACTGGCGGGTTTGCCGCTGGCGGTGGGCTGTATCGTCACCGAGACGCTGGCGGAATGCGGCGTCAGCCAGATGGCGCTGAAGTGGCCCAATGATTTGTTGCTGGGCAATGCCAAGGCCGGCGGCATTCTGATTGAACTGACTGGCGATGCGCTGGGCCCGGCTTATGCCGTGATCGGCATCGGGCTGAATATTCTTGCCCCTGCGGTAGACGTGGCGCAGGTGGCCACCGGTCTGCGCGACCACGGCTTGCGCCTGACGCGCAATGACGTGCTGGCGCGTTTGCTGGAACGGCTGGAACAAGGCTGGAAGAGTTTTCGCGCAATGGCTTCGACAGCTTCCGCACCCGTTGGGAAGCGCGCCATGTCTGGCAGGGCCAGCCGGTCAATCTGCTGAGCCGGATGGCAGCATCGTCGCAGGCGTGGCACGCGGCGTGACGCCAACCGGTGCGCTGCGGCTGGAAACGCCGGAAGGCGAACGCATCATCCACGCGGGCGACGTCAGCTTGCGCCTGCAAACGCCCGCGCAACCGACTCAGGCGATCTGATATGCATTTGCTGATCGATCTGGGCAATACCCGTATCAAATGGACGCAAGCGCAGGCGGCAGGTCTGTGGAGCGAGGTGGTAGAAGTCGATGTGGACGCCACCCAGCAATGGCACCTGGCCTTCTTTGCCCTGCCCAAACCGGAGCGCATCGTGGCCTGCAGCGTGGGCCAGCCGCATATCCGCGACTTTCTCAGCCGCACCGCCGCCGACTTGTGGCAGATCAAGATCGAATGGCTGCAAGTCAGCCGCGACGCGCTGGGCGTACACAACCGGTATCGCAAGCTGGAACAACAAGGCCCTGATCGCTGGGCCGCGGTGCTGGGTGCCCGCCATCTTGCGCCCGCGCAGGCGGTGGTCATTGCCAGCGCCGGTACCGCCTTGACGGTGGAAGCACTCACGCAGGAAGGCGATTATCTTGGCGGCATGATCCTCCCGGGCTATCGCATGATGAAACAGTCTTTGCACGCCGGCACCGCGCGCCTGCCATTGGCCGACGGGCATGTGCATGACTTTCCCAGCAGCACCGAAGACGCCATCGAAACCGGCTGTTTAACCGCGCTGGCCGGGGCGATTCTGGCGATGCGGCAGCGGCTGGCATTGCGCGGCGACGAGCCATTGCTGCTGCTGAGTGGTGGTGACGCGGCGCGCGTGGCCAGCTTGCTTAACACGCCGCACCAGCTTGTAGATAATCTGGTGCTGCACGGCCTGGCCGCTCTGGCCTTCGCGCCCCCTACTCTTGCCCCGGATAACGCTTGATGAAATGGTTGATCGCCGTACTGATCGTCGCCAACGTGGCCTTGTTTGGCTTTAATCTGCTGCAACCGCCCGCCGCGCCCGCCAGCGCGCCGGTGCATGAGGTTAACGCCAGCCAGCTCAAGGTGGTGACAGGCGAACTGGCCAATCGTCCCCAAGCGCCCAAGGTGGCCAGCGCG